>CALGLM010000390.1 GCA_937930275.1 uncultured Ignavibacteria bacterium | reverse complement strand
GTATATTTTTGTAAAAATGTTTTACGATGCAACGGCGATAGACCGTATTTAAATACTAATTCAAAATGATTTTTAGTGGGATATCCCTTGTTTTTTTCCCAATTGTATTGGGGATAATTTAAGGACTCCTTAAGCATTATTTCATCTCTTATTACCTTTGCTATAATAGATGCTGCCGCAATAACAAACGATTTCGCATCTCCTTTTACAATTGTTAAAGTTTGTATATCGGTATTAAATTTTTTATTTCCGTCAATAAGTATTAAATCGGGTCTAACTTTTAGTTTTTCGCAGGAAATATTCATCGCTTTAAGTGATGCTTGTAAAATATTTATTTTATCAATCTCGTTATTATCAATAATTGCATAACCGTAGGTAACAGCCGATTTAATAATATAAGAAAATAGTTCTTCTCTTTTTTTTTCGTTAAGCTTTTTACTATCGTTTATCCCTTCAATAAATACATCCTTTTTAAATACCACTGCTGCAGCAACAACCGGACCGGCAATGGGACCCCTTCCGGCTTCATCAACACCGGCTAAATACTCCACTCCTTTTTCATAAAAAGGTAAATCGAAATTTTTCAACTCGTTCAATTCTTAAATCCCAAGTAAATTGCTATAATACCAATAACCATTAATAGTTTTAATATCATACTAACTTTTCCGTAAATTTTTATCGAATTTCCTTTAATAAGTAGTTTTAGCGAATAAATTAAAAGCGGATTAAAAACAGTCATTATTATTACAAAATATTCTATTTTATAAATTTCGGTGTAATATGGAATGACTGTTCCCACAGCCATTATTATTGCCAAAACAAGTACCAATATTTTTGTGCTTTTAATTCCGAATACAATAGGAAAAGTTACAACTCCGTTGGCAAAATCGCCTTCTGCATCTTCGGCATCTTTTATAATTTCCCTTATAAAATTAATATTAAAAGCAAAAATCGCCGGAACTATTGCCTCTTCAATATTCCCCACAGCCGCTCCTCCGTAAATAAATGCCATACCCGTAAAAAACGAAACAACAAAGTTTCCGACTAACACAACTCCTTTTAATTTATATGAATAAAAGAAAATTGTAATATTTGCTACAAGTACAATAATTGCGGAAATAACATTTAAGTTTATAGTTAGTAATGCAATTAAAAATAATAAAATCAGGTAAAAAATTAAAGCATTTAATTTTGTTAAATTTCCGGAAGGCAAAACTCTATTGGGTCTATTTATTTTATCAATATCATAATCAAAATAATCATTAATTACGTTACCGCCGGCACCTGTTAAAGCCCCCGCAAAAGCAGCAATAATTAAGATTGAAAAATTATAATTACCCGATTTACAAATAAACCCGGCAACCATTATTGAAACAAATGCAATAATAAAGTTTACCGGGCGAATTAATTTTATATATAGCCCAATTTGCTTAAACATTATTTAATGTAAGGTTAAAAGATAATCTGCTATTTTACCTAATTCTTTTACGTCAATATTATCATAAGCAGGCATTACACTCTTAAATTTTTCCTTATATTCCGCAATTCTTTCGTTATTACCGTAAGAAGACGGATTACGTAGATAATTAATTAAGTCATCACGCTTCCAATATTCTTTAACCGAAACCAAAGACGGAGCCATTCCGCTTCCTTTTAATTCCGCACCATGGCAATTTGCACAACCAATTTTATTGGCTAAAGCCAGCCCTTCGTTATCGGTATTATTATTTCCCATCATTTCGTTTTGGGAATAATTTGCGGGAATATTTGATTCGTCATCATATGTAACCCATGTAATTATTGAAAGAATTACAAATAACGATAAAAAAGCCAATATCCATTTTTGAGCATTTGTCATATATTTTTCCTTATTTTTTTCAGTTTAGTTAGTTTAATTCTTCAGTCATTGTTTTTTGATAATATTCTTTGTACTTTTTTATTGCATTAAAAATTGTTTTAGCAATTTCGTTTTGGCCGGCTTCGCTTTTTAAGTATGCTTCTTCTTTGCGATTGCTTAAAAACCCTGCTTCAATCAAAACATTTGGCATAGAGGCACCTACTAAAACGTAAAATCCTGCTTGTTTAATTCCGCGCGAAGGAATAGAAATTTCATTTTTCCATGTAGAATTTAATATATCGCTAAATTGTTCGCTATAACGCATAAAAGAAGATTGAGCCATACTAACCAAAATAAAATTTTCGTCCGTCAGTTTTTGATATCTGTTCGGATCATCTTCGTATTTAATTACGCTGTTTTCAAATTCTGCTATATTTATTGCTTCTTGAGTTCTT
>CALGLM010000389.1 GCA_937930275.1 uncultured Ignavibacteria bacterium | reverse complement strand
GACCACCGAGATCTACACTCTTTCCCTACACGACGCTCTTCCGATCTTTCATCGGCATAATTAGAAATATCATTTTTTAAACTATTAATATATTCGGTAGGAGCTTTACCGGAAACTTGTGGTAGTTTATTGCGTCTTGCTTCAATTTCGTTGCGTTGGTTTATTAATTCTTCAATATCTTTATTATATAGTTTATATAGGTCAATTAGTTGATTAAAATAATCGATTTTAGATTGCAAAATTTCTTCTTCGCTTTCTCCTTCAATTTGTGCCATATTTTCTTTATGATTTTGCAACCTATTAAGTTCATCTTTCTTACGGTTAAAATCATCATCTTGTTTTTGTTTAGTGGCTCTTGCCTCAGTTTCTACTATTTGATAAGTTAAATCATTAGTATTTTTCCCATATTGTTTATATAAATCTATCATTCTATAATAAAAAGCGATTTTCATTCTTGAAATGTCATCATTACTTCTTCCTTCAATTTCAGCCATATTAATTTTATGTGTTTCGACTAATTGCAGCTCTTCCTTTCTTTGGTTAAACTCATCTTCTTTAAGGTTAGTTTTAGACCCTTTGTCTGAAGTTTTGTTTGTAATGGTATTTGTTTTGTTCAAATCATTTAATGTTTCTTCAACAAAATATTTTTTTTGGTTGTATAGCATTTGCAATAAATCGTTAACTTCACTTTTAAACTGTTTAACATCATCATCATCAAACCATAAAACACCCGCAGTTTCTTTTAATATTTCAGCTGAACTATTTTTTAATTTTTCCAAGTTTTTTATGCGTTCATCAATAGAGCCGGTATAAGCTGCCTTTTTATATACGTTTGTTAGTGCTGTATCTTGACCGTATAAGTTTTCTGTTGAACCTCCTTCGTTAACTTTTGCAGTATAATCAGCCCAAAATTTTTGTTGGTTTAGTCCTTTTAACTTTGTTAAAGTTCTATCAAGTTCGGCTTGGTATTCTTTTTCTTTATTAATGTTTTCTTGCCTTTTTCTGTTAAGTATATTCATACTTTCAGCAAAACTATTATTAGAATTAATAAGAGATGGATTTAATTCCATAAGTTTATTAAGAACGGATTTAAGTTCATTTTCTTTATTAGTCCTTTCTTTTGTACCCTCTTTTAGTTTATTTACTGAAGTATAAAGTTCGTTAGCTTTATCTATTAGTTGGTTTTCGGTGTTTAGTTGGCTAATATTATTTTGAATTTTTTGTTTCTGTAAGTTATTATCTTCTATACTTAAGTTTATATTTTCTTGAACTTCTTCTATATGAGATTTTTGAGCACTTACAACTGCAGCAATTCCCGCCGCAAGTGCCGCAACGGCAATTAAGGCAGCAGTAAAAGGGTTGTACATTGACCATAAAGCAACAGTAGTAAACAAAGATTTAATAGCCGGTATTAAACCTGTAATTAAAGAACTAGTAGCAGCGGCAATACCTGTTACTTGCAAAGCAACCAGCGCAGCTCCTAACGTCCCCAGTGCAAATATAGTACCTCCAATAACCGGATGAGTGTTGTTTAACCAAGTAATAAAATCTCTAATTACAGATATTAAAGGAGTAAGATAAGAACTTATTAACATTCCCGCATTTTCCTGAACATCACTTAAAGCGTTATTCATCTGCACTATAGCACCGGCTCCGCTATTTGCGGCAGCTTCGGCTTGCCCACCTATTCGAGTATTTAAGTATTCTATTATATTGGCAGTATCACCACTTTTAATTATGGTTTCATCTAAACCTTTAATATACCTGTTTATCATAGTTGCGTCACCGGCAAAAAGGTCGCCCATAACACGAACGGCAGAACTTAAATCAGTCCCCATTAAAGCAGCTAAATTTGCAGTTTGCAATGCTGCTTGTTTTGTCTGTTCAACTGATAAACCCATTGCCTGCAACATACCAAAAATAGATAGATAAGCTTCATCGCCGTATAATGTAACACTTTGCAATGTAGAAGCGTAATTTTTAAGTTCCTGCATCGTTTGATCGGTATAATTACCGGTCTGCTTTAGTGCGGTTTGTAATTTTATTTCATTTAGTTCTTGCTCGCTATATGCTTTAAGCATACTGCCAAATGCCATTTGTAAAGCTGAATAAGCTTCTCTAACACCTTGAAATATCTCTCTTGCATTGTTAAAAGCTCTTGACACCGAAGTTGTAAAACCGTTAACTTCTTGCTGCCCGTACTTGAAACTTTGATATAATTCTTTTATATTATCATCTGTAATTTGTAAAGAAGCAATAGCCTCTTTATTATCAATTGTTATTTTTAGCTTAATTTCGTTATTAGCCATTTGGAGACCTATAAAATGAGAATTTACGATATACTTGAATCTATATTATTTTTTGCCATTTTGTTTTACTTTGCAAACGGTCTTAAAAACATTTTTATGGGGCGTACTTGGCGTGGTAAAATAAATAAAGAAGTAGAAGAAATTTTAAAGAAAAAAAAACTATTATAAGATTTAAAAATTAATCATTGTTTTTCTTTAGCATATTTACCATGCCAATAAGTTCATTTAACTTTTCAAGTCTTTTTATATAAAAAGCCTTGTAAAGGATACTACGTTTAATTTTTCGCAGTTCCTTAAATTTTGTAATATCCTTATCTGCAATTTCATATAACATTGCTTCGGTATTTTCAAAGAACAACTCCCCTAAAAAATAATTAGGGGAATCATCCAACAAATTATTATATTCGTTTAATGCTTTTTGGTGTCTTTCAGCAAGCTCTTGAAATAATCGGTCATATTTTTCCCTCTCTTTAGCCTCATAGAAAAAAAATCCTTTAGCACCTCTAAGGCTATAGTTTCGGTACACCTCGATAAATCATCATCGTTTGGTGTTGGTTCTAACACTATCTTTAGGAAGTGTTTTGTAGCTTTATTATCCAATTCTACGCCTGCATTAGAACCTTTTAATATATTGTTTATTTCGTCACTTTCGTCTAAAGTTAAATCTTTTATCGTAAAAGTTTTCTTATTAAATTTATACATTAAAATGTCCCTCCGTCAATAGTTCCAAGTTTAATCCTAAATGTTGTACCGGAAGAACCATTATTAATAAATTGGTTACCGTCAAACTCAATAGTTGGATTTCCTGTAATTGTATTAGTTGTAAGAAAATTTCCGTCTTTATCATTTCCAACATTCAAACTGCTGACGGTTGGCTGCCAACTTAAACTACCTGCAGTAGCACCGGCAGTTAGTACTTTTCCGCTATTAGTTGTTCCAGTTGCAGGAACATGTAAATTCCCGTCACCGGTCGGGTGAGTGTAATTATTTGCACCGCTTGCAATACCGTCTAACTTCGATTTATCAGAAGCACTCATAAATCCGTTGACCGATGTTGTGGCTGCACCGTGTGCTGTTCCTGTTGAACCAACGTGAGATGCTGGTGCAAAATCATCAATTGTTTTCCCACTACTCTCTAATGCAGTAGCTCCGGAATTCATTTGTACTAATTGATTAGCTGTAAAGGTTGTAGCATTTGTTCCTCCTCTTCCAATCGGTAAAGTCCCCATTGTTATTTTCCCTGCATCAAGTGCTGGAATATCACCGGCAGCCAAAGCACTTCCGGCGGTTACCTGTCCTTGAGCATTTACGGTTACTTTGGGATATGTGCCGGCTGCTACGCCTGAGTTGGCTATGCTAATTGTATTGCCGGTTTTTGTTAATCCCGTACCTGCAACTATTTGACCTAAACCGGTAAATTGTTGAAACGTTAAAGCTGTTGTACCAATCGTTATAGTTCCGTTTGTTGTTAATACCCAGCCTGTATCTTGGTTTGATGTTCCTTCTTCAACAAATATGAACATTCCGCCGGTTACTTCTGCATTTGCGTCACAATCTGTTGCACGTGTCCAAGCTCCGCTTGCCGCAATGTATATACCGTTTGCACTTCCGGTTGATTGGTCTTTAACCAATACTCTGTCACCGGCAACAACAGTAACCCCGTCAATTGTAAGTAAACCGGATAATGTAGCAATATTTGCCGTACTTGCTACTCTACAACTTTGTTTTAAGTCAAGACCGTTTACGGCACTATCAATATAATTTTTTAAATTTGCCAAGATTGTACTTACTTCGGTTCCGGTAATACCGCTAACGGTTGCAGTTATCA
>CALGLM010000388.1 GCA_937930275.1 uncultured Ignavibacteria bacterium | reverse complement strand
TGCAGGAGAACAAGGACGCGGTTTTGCAGTTGTTGCCGATGAAGTTAGGAAATTAGCCGAACGAACTACTCGTGCAACAAAAGAAATTGCCGAAACTATTAAAGATATTCAACAAAGTGTTGCAGATGCTAATAAAGCAATGGTAGAAGCTGAATCGGCAGTTAAAAACGGTCTTGTATTGACCAAAGAAGTAGCAAATTCATTAAATTTAATTGTAAACGAAACATTTAACGTTAATGATTTGGCAAGTCAAGTTTCGGCAGCTACCGAAGAACAATCAGGAGCTGCAGAAGAGATTAGCAAATCGATTGACGGTATTAACAATGTAACGCAAGAAAGTACCAACGGATTAAGACAAATTGCCGCTGCTACAGAAGATTTAAATAGACTAACTGAAAATTTGAGCAATTTAATTTCAAACTTTAAAATTTATCGAGATAATTATATTCAACACACAGCTAAAAGCAGTATAATTAAAAGACAGAGTTAATTTTTAGCATGGTTTTAGGCTATCTTTAAAGTAATAAACAAACTGATAAAAAGATATTAAATTATCTGTACAACAATACTTTTAAGGTAGCCTTTTTTTTATCTTAAAACTCCCCTCTTAAAATATTTTGAAATATTATTTTAATAAAAATTTAATTAGCTTAAAACTTGACAATTTAACTCAAGTTTATTATATTTAAATTACTATTTATTAAGAATTATTCTTATTTAGGAAATATGAAGAACTATATAACGGAACAACTAAAAAAACACGATTTAAAAGTGACACCTCAACGTGTAGTAATTATTGAGGCTGTTTTAAAATTAGCCAATCACCCGACTGCCGAAAATATAAAAGAATATATTAGCAAAGAGCACCCTAATATTGCGTTAGGAACGGTATATCAGGTTTTAGAAGTATTATGTAAAAAAGGGATTATTAAAAAAGTAAAAACCGAAGAGGATATAATGAGGTATGATGCAGATTTAGATAAGCATTTTCATCTTTATAATTGTGACACAAACGAAATAGTCGATTATAAAGATAATGCCTTAATTAACATTTTAGAAGAATATTTCAAAAATAATCAAATACCCGGATTTAATATCAAAGAAATAAATTTACAAATTAACGGAAATTTTGTAAATTAACTTGACACTATCATCTTATAGGAGAGCGGTAAATGAAAGCAAAAAGTATTGAATTATTAAACAAAGCAATTGCGGATGAATTATTTGCAGTACATCAGTATATGTATTTTCATTTTCATTGTGATGACCAAGGTTATGATTTACTTGCAAATTTATTTAGAAAAACTGCTATTGAAGAAATGTTACATATTGAAAAACTTGCCGAAAGAGTATTATTTTTAAAAGGTGAAGTTGAAATGGTTGCAAGTCAAAGCGTAAAAAAAATTCATGACGTTAAAGAAATGCTTGAGTTAGCCTCTGAAATGGAAACAAGCAGCGCTACAGATTACAATAAATGGGCTAACGAATGCGCCTCTAATGCTGATTCCGTATCAAAAAAGCTTTTTGAATTACTTGTTGAAGATGAAGAAAGACATTTTGACCAATTTGATGTTGAAATGGAAAATTTAAGAAAATTCGGAGATAATTATTTAGCTCTCCAGTCCATTGAAAGGAGCAAAAATATTAGTACGGGAAGACCGTCAGAAAATTAATTAATTAAAAACAAAAAAAAGAGGAAAAACATGGAAAACAACCAAGTATTATCGATGCCAAGAATTGGCGAAAAAGCACCTGAATTTAAAGCCGTTACAACACAAGGCGAAATCAATTTCCCTGCACAATATGAAGGAAGTTGGGTTATTTTGTTTAGTCACCCGGCAGATTTTACTCCTGTTTGTACAAGCGAATTTATGACTTTTGCAAGTTTAGAAGATAAATTTGCGGAATTAAACTGTAAGTTGGTAGGACTATCGGTTGACGGATTGTACAGCCATATAGCTTGGTTACGTACAATAAAAGAAAAAATTGAGTATAAAGGAATGAAAGATATTGAAGTAAAATTTCCTTTAATTGAAGATATTACAATGGAAGTAGCTAAAAAATACGGCATGATTCAACCCGGAGAAAGTAATACAAAAGCAGTTAGAGCAGTTTTTGTTATCGATCCAAAAGGTATAATCCGTACAATTATTTACTATCCTTTAAGCTTAGGCAGAAATTTTGACGAATTATTGCGAGTTGTTCAGGCATTACAAACAGCCGATGCATTTTCGGTTGCTACTCCGGCAGATTGGAGACCGGGTGATGATGTTATTGTTCCTACTGCCGGTTCTTGCGGTACAGCAAAAGATCGTATGGAAGGAAAAGAAGATATGAAATGCTATGATTGGTTCTTCTGTACAAAAGAAATTTCTAAAGAAAAAGTATTGGAAACAATAACAAAAAAATAGTTTTATTTTTCTTAGAATAAATAAACTTTTTAATAATTAAATATTTTGTCTCCTTTTCATAGCTTTTAATTGAAAAGGAGATTTTTTTTGCTAAATATATGGGATATAATAAAAATTATTAATATTATTAAAAAAAGTATTTAAATTGCATGCACCCTTTTTTTTTGAAAACCGATTTTAGATATATCAATATTAATGATTAAAATATAATATCATTAAATAAACTAACTTTAATACTACAAATTATCAAATTATAGATACATCATTCCCTCTTTATAGTTATATAACAAATACAAATATCGGAGTAAGTTTAAATTTTTAATTATTAAAAATTTTAGCTAAAAAATAAAACATTATTAAATTTGTGTAAAAATTTCGATTTAATTATAATTTTACTAAATTTAATTTTAATATAAATTATAAATATTTCGGATATATATTAAACCCTAAATAATCTATTATTTATAAATTTTATTAAATAGGTTAATTTATTTACCGGTACTGGTTAACTTCAAATTTCATAAATAAGTTTTCTTCACTTTCGGTAAGTTCCAGCAATGTAAGGTTTTTAAGTACATTATCTATTGAGTTTTGAATAATACGCCACAGAGACCTTACCGAACAATCAATAGAGTTATTACAGATATCATTTTCACCGGCATGTATATTGCAAAACGAATCATCAAATAGTTTTCCTCCAATAAAATTTAGGACATCCAAAATATAAATTTTTGAAGGATCTTTGGATAAAGTATAACCCCCGTTAGCTCCTCTTTCACTTTCTATAAAACCGCCTATCCTTAATAAACGCAATAACTTAGCTGCATTATGCTGAGATATTCCTTCAGCTCTGCTAAGCTCGGGGATGGTTACTGTCATCCCCAGCTTGTAATATTTTGCAATTCGCAGTAATAATCTTATTGAGTATTCTTCTTGTGCACTAAATTTCATATAATATGTTTAATTTAAGGGTATTTTTGAACCACATCCGTTATAATATTCTAATTTTTCAAATTTTTCTTTAGGAATTGAAGGTCCTTGATTTGTGCAGAATTTATTAAATGCTTCTTTTAATTGTTCGGAAATATAATCAGCATCGTTTCCTTCAATATTTAATCGCTGCAATCCATAAATTAATTCACCGTTTTTAAACAAAAACAAAGACGGAGACGAAGGTGGTACTTTGCTTAAGTATTTATTCCTTAAATAATCTACTGCATCCCTATCTTGCCCTGCAAAAACAGTAAATAATTTATCCGGTATTAAATTGTTTTGTAATGCTAAAGTAACGGCAGGTCTGGCACTTCCGGCGGCACAACCGCAAACCGAGTTAATAAAAACAAATACGGATTTATCTTTATTTTCTTCCATAGCTGTTTCTACCGCTTCGGCGGTTCTCAACTCCTCAAAACCGACATACGTTAATTCATCACGCATCGGCTGTACTGCATCTATATCATATAATGGTTGTTTTTTAATATTAAACATAATAACTCCTTCCTAAATTAGGTTACCCTATTTAGTAATAATTATAATTGATTGATTGGTTTGTTTTAATTAATAAAATCCTAAAACAAGTTTAGCTTCATCGCTCATCATGTCTTTATCCCATGGGGGATTCCAGACTAAGTCAACATAAACATCGTTAATTTCTTTAATTTTTTTTATGTTTTCTTTTACTTCACCGGGTAAAGAACCTGCAACAGGGCATCCCGGACTCGTAAGCGTCATTTTTATATATACGTTACCGTCATCATCTATTTTAATTTTATAGATAAGACCCAATTCGTAAATATCTACCGGAATTTCCGGATCATAGCACTGCTTAAGTGCTTTAATTACTTCTTGTTCTAAATAACCTTTATCCACTATTTTTATTCCTACGATAACATTCTTTTCACTTTTTTTAAGCTATTTATAAAAATATCAATTTCTTCAAAAGTATTGTAAAAAGCAAATGAGGCGCGTGCGGTTGCCGGAACGTTAAAACGCCTCATTAAAGGCTGAGTGCAATGATGCCCCGTCCTAATCGCTATTCCATCCCCGTCTATTAAAGTACCAATATCGTACGGGTGAATTCCGTCAATTACAAACGAAATAACCGAACTTTTATTTTTGGCAGTTCCTATTATCTTTAAACCTTCAATTTCCAAAATTTTTGCAGTTGCATACTCAAGAAGTCTCTTTTCGTATTCCATTAAATCATTTATATTAAATTGCTCTAAATAATCAATTGCTGAACCTAAACCAATTCCGCCGGCAATATTAGGTGTACCTGCTTCAAATTTATGCGGAAGATCGTCAAACGTAGAGCCTTCAAATGTAACCGTACGTATCATATCACCTCCGCCTTGATATGGAGGGAGTGATTCTAAATACTTTGTTTTCCCGTATAAAACACCAATACCTGTAGGACCGAATAATTTGTGTCCGCTAAAAACATAAAAATCACAGTCTAACTTTTGCACATCAACTTTTTGATGAGGAATAGCCTGCGAACCGTCAATTAATACCGGTACATTATGTTTATGAGCAATTTCAATAATTTCTTTTACCGGATTAATAGTTCCCAACGCATTTGAAGTATGAACTACCGAAACAAGTTTAGTTTTTTCGCTAATCATTTTTTCAAATTCGTCAATTATTAGTTCGCCTTCATCGGTAATCGGAATAACTTTAAGTTTTACACGTTTTCTTTCGTTTATTAATTGCCAAGGTACAATATTTGCGTGATGTTCCATATTGGTAATAATAATCTCATCATCTTCTTGTAACCAACCGGCTCTACACATACTTGTTGCAATTAAATTTATTGCTTCGGTAGCTCCTTTTACAAAAATAATTTCGCTTGCACTCATTACATTAAGATACTCTTTTATCTTAAGCCTTGCCTTTTCGTAAGATTCAGTGGCAAGTTCGCTTAAAAAGTGAAGTCCACGATGTATGTTGGCATTTTCAAACGTGTAATAATAAGTTAAAGCATCAATTACTTGTTGAGGTTTTTGTGTAGTTGCTGCATTATCCAAATAAACAAGAGGCTTTCCGTTTACCATACGTTTTAATATAGGAAAGTCATTTCTAACTTGTTCAATATCAAATAATCTTTTTTCGGTTACAATCGTATCTTTGCAATCAATAATATCCATAATTAAATTTCCACTTTATGTAAGTGCTTAAATATTTTATGATTTAAATCTTCTTTAACAACTTCTAATTTAATATTATCTAATACATCCATCGCAAAAGCCCTAATTAACATAGATTTTGCGGTTTCTTCCCCTACTCCGCGTGCCCTAATATAAAAGTATGCATTTTTATCTAACTGACCAACTGTTGCCCCGTGTGAGCATTTTACATCGTCCGCAAAAATTTCCAATTGTGGTTGTGTATCAATTTTAGCAGTATCTTTTAATAAAACTGTTTTATTAGACTGATATGCATTTGTTTTTTGCGAATCTTGACGAACTAAAATTTTACCGGCAAAAACTCCGTGCGAATTGTCATCTAAAATACTTTTATATAACTCGTTACTTAAACAATTCGGTTTTGCATGATCTACAAAAGTATGGTTATCAATATGTTGATTCCCCTGCCCTAAACTCAAACCATAATAATGACATTCCAAGAATTCTCCGTCAAGCTCACTACCAATATCGTTCCTGATAATTTTTCCGCCAAAACTAAAAGTAAAATTGTTAAACACACTTCTGTTTTTTTGCAAAACTTCAGTTCTTTCTATATGATATGAATTTTCGTTTTGATCTTGAATTGTATAAATACTTACTCTTGCATCTTCGTCAATATAGGCTTCCGTAACGGTATTATTTAAGTAGCTTGAGCTACCGTATCCTTGGTAATTTAGGACTACCGAAAATTCACTGTTTTTGTGTGCAAAAATTAAGTTTCGCGGAACTGACAAAACTTTATCGCTATCACTTCCTGTAAAATATGCTACTTGAATCGGTAATTCTATTGTTTTATTTTCTGGCACCCAAATAAATAAACCGTCAAGCAAAAAAGTTGAATTTATTAAATTAAAAATGTTTTCATTTGTAATAAGTTTATTAAAATGTTTTTTAATTACTTCAGGGTGTTTTTTTACGGCTTCTTTTAAATTGGTTATTACCGCAAAATCCGGAACTTTGGATAAATCAGAATATTTTTCATTAAATACACCGTTGATAAAAACAAGTTTTATTGATTCAATTTCATAAAACTTAGATTTGATATATTCTTCGTCTATTTTGATACTTTTATTAGTACAGTCAGCTAATTCAAACTCGGAATTAACAATTTCTTTAATATTAGTATATTTCCAATCTTCTGTTTTCAAAGTCGGAAACGATTCAAGTTTAAGTTTCTCTAAAAAATTCACTTTACTTTCTGCTAAAAAAGTATTGCTTAATCCGTTCAAATTATTAATATGTGAATCGAACTTATCAATTAACAATTCCTTTAAATTAGCGCTTTTGGTTAAATTTGTCATTTCCATCTCCTTATTAAGCGTTAACTTCTTCAACGGATTCAACATCATCCTTAATCCAGTCGTAGCCTTTTTCTTCAAGCTCTAAAGCAAGCTCTTTTGTTCCCGATTTAATTATTCTGCCTTTATATAATACATGTACAAAATCCGGAACAATATAGCTTAATAATCTTTGGTAGTGGGTTACTACAACAACGGCATTATTTGGATTTCTAAAAACGTTAACACCATTAGAAACAACCTTTAACGCATCAATATCTAAACCGCTGTCTGTTTCATCAAGTAAAGCCAATTTTGGATCGAGCATCAACATCTGAAAAATTTCGTTTCGTTTTTTTTCGCCGCCGCTAAAGCCTTGATTTACTGCTCTGCTAATCAATTTGTCATCCATTCCTAAAATTGATGATTTTTCTCTCATCAAATCTAAAAATTGCTTAGGACTAAGTTCGGGTAAGTTTTTATATTTACGTATTTGTTCAACAGCAGTCTTTAAGAAAGTAGCATTTGTTATACCCGGTATTTCAATAGGATATTGAAAAGCCAAAAATACTCCTTCTCTCGCTCTATCTTCAATACTTAAATCAAGCAAGTTAATACCGTCAAGTAAAACTTCTCCTTCTGTAACTTCATAATTTTCATGACCTGCCAATACATTAGCCAAAGTACTTTTTCCGCTTCCGTTTGGTCCCATTATAGCATGAACTTCACCCGCATTAACATTTAAATTTATTCCTCTTAAAATTTCTTTTCCGTCTATATTTGCATGTAAATTTTTAATCTGTAACATTTATATAATCCTCTTTTTTTTAATTTTCGATTAACCTACGCTGCCTTCAAGGCTTATAGCTAATAATTTTTGAGCTTCAACTGCAAATTCCATTGGTAATTCATTAAACACTTCTTTACAAAACCCGTTAACAATCAAATTAACGGCATCTTCTGTAGAAATACCTCTCTGGTTCAAATAAAATATTTGGTCTTCGCTAACTTTTGAAGTCGTAGCTTCATGTTCAACAACCGAGTTTTCATTATCTACTTCTATATAAGGAAAAGTGTGAGCGCCACATTTATCTCCCATAAGCATGCTATCGCATTGCGAAAAATTTCTTGCACCTTCGGCATTTTTAGCAACTTTAACTAAACCTCGATAGGTATTATTGCTTTTACCGGCACTAATTCCTTTTGATACAATAGTGCTTTTTGTATTTTTACCAATATGTATCATTTTTGTACCTGTATCTGCTTGCTGATAATTATTGGTAACAGCGACACTATAAAACTCGCCTACCGAG
>CALGLM010000387.1 GCA_937930275.1 uncultured Ignavibacteria bacterium | reverse complement strand
GTAATTACGTTTTTACAATAATACGTTAATACGTAATATTATGCAAATTTAAAGTGATAAATAACTTAACGATAAGTTGGGTTAAAAAGTTACTCCCATATAAACGATCTATAATTCCATACCATATTCTGATAAGGTTTATCGATGCATTTCAGTAAAAAGCATTCTATTTTACTAATTACATCAGGGAAGTCGATATCTGTCGACATATCCTGTTTTGCAATAAAGGCTTTCCACATGCGATTAAGGACGGGGTTATTCTTATATTCGTCGTTAAAAATATATTTGTAGTTCTCTAATTCTGTTTTTCGATGATTAAAAGTAGTTTTAATCGCTTCAGATAATTCCTCTGATTTAAATGAACGAGTTGATGCGAAATAAAATATATCCGAATAATCTTTCATTCGGCTCGAAGCTAATCCTAAAGAGACAATTGCTTGGAATTTTTCTGCAATTGCAGATACAATGGAATATACTTGTATTACCGGCGGGTCAAAATCCAATATTATAGGAAATTCGATTTTATTTGGTCCGCAGACCAGTTTATCGCCAAATCCTATATCTAATTGAATTACACTTCTAACTGTGCCGAGGGAACATTTTAAGTGGACTCTTACTCCTTGGTAGTCTGCGTGTTCTTTTATAATTTCGGTTTTTATGGAATCGGGGGCAAAAACAACTCCATCGGGAAAATCTATTGCGGCTATTTCTTTGATTATTTGCTCAATTTCGATTACATCATTGTTTATATTCTTTCCTAAGAAATCCACATCTTTAGTTGGTCTATGTCTGCTAATATCATGTGCAAGAAAAAGCAAAGCTCCTTTAAGGATAAAGTTATTGACATACATAGATTTTGATAATCTGAATAGAAAACGCTCTTGAAAATACTGACGTAATAGAAAATTAAAGTCGACATTATTAGCATTAGCAGCGGAGTATAACCTATCTTTAACCGAGGCTGATATATTTCTGGTATTTATTTTATTCTTCATATAACCATAGCTCGCATATATGGGAGTAATTTATCTTGTATTTTAAAGAATTTAGCACATTCTAAAAGTTTATATAGATTTTTTTTATTATGATGGATGTAATTTTTAAGAACTTCGAGTACGATATCATCACCAATTTTATTTCGGTAGCGAAACAAGTCAACTATTGTTTTTTCAACGGAATATATGTTAAAGGTTCCGTTTTTTGATTTAATAGTTATTATATCTGTATGATAATATTTGTCCTTAAAAAAATATATTTTGGTAGGAGGGAAAATTATCTTAGGTTTAGCAGCGTTATGCGGAATCGCTACTGATACCACGGTAGGGTTAAAGGTAGTGAGATCGTAGTACTCAATTGCCGAAAGGAGGCAAATCACCGCTTTATTATTCGCGGCGTAAATATCTGTAAAGCTGCTATGTTCATCCCAAGGATAATCCACCAATCTATACAGTCCGGGTTTTATTTTTTCAATAAGACCATCGGCACAAGCATTTGCAACATCACGTGTATGAATTTTTGCTACTTTAAAATCCTTCATTCGAGCGTAACCTTGCTGGTTAATAAATACATCTATTAGTTTCATTATTTATTCATTATGGTTCTTTTAATATGCAAATATAACAATTTTGCATATATATTGAACCACTTGTTTTACTAATTATTAATTTTATAATTGTTTTGTAGGGGAGAGGGAATTTCCCCTTTTTCATTACGATAAGTTGTATGTTTGGCTTTGTTTGTAAATACCCATAATTTCGCACATAATCTAGTTATAAGCCCTGTTTCTGGCATTGGCTTAAATTTATACTATCTGCGATTTCAAAAGCCTTATAGAGGGCGATAACTCCGCTTTAATAATTTTTACCCATAAGTTGTAAGTCATTAAATTAAGGCTTATTTTAGTAACCCTATATAAAATAATAAGAATTTTTTATCAAAACTTGATAAGGTATTGAGCTTTTATGATAGATACACTACGATTTACTATTCACATAGATGACCCTGTTATAGTACAGGGGATTATAGATAAACTTGCTAAAACAAAGGAAGTTATCAATAGGAATAACGGTGTTGCTAAAATAAAGGGAAAATTTTATAATTTCTATGTGACGTCAGTACATGATACGATATCTTTTAGCGGGTCACTATCAAAATATTTTTATAATTCAAATATATATGATCTCACAAGGTCAGAAATACGTGAGGCTTGTAGTAAACTGTCGGAAGAGTTAGGTGTTGATATATCTAGTGCCGAAATCTTACGTTTGGATATTGGTAGATGCATCGAATTGGATCACCCAGTGTCAGAATATTTAATGGCATTGAACAGAATAACTGTTTATAAAAGGTTAGAAACAGAAGACGAAACGGTAGAATATAGATCTAAAAGCAATGAAAAATCATTTGTTTTTTACAATAAGATTAAAGAGTTACAGGATAAAAAAAATACAATACCGGAAGAGTTTATTAATAAAAACATTTTAAGATATGAATGTAGATTCTTAAGTAAAGTTAAAAACAATCTTAAATCGAATGCACCAATAATGTTTTCTGATTTATACAATAGTGAATTTTATAAATATTTAGTTACCCTTTGGGTAGACCGTTATAATAGTATAACCAAGCGAAGAATTTTTATGCTTGATTCCTTATCCTACGAGAATTTAACACCGGATAAATTAAAGACTTATTTATCTGCTTTTGCTCTCAATCAGATTGGATATCATAACATAATAGAACAACTCGATTCAAATAGAAATATAATAGGAATAAATAATTTTAGCCGTTTTAGAGAAATGCTAAATAGGCTTTCAAACGATAACAGATTCTTTATTAATGACAAGCATATAGAGGAGCTTGATCAGAAGGTCAACAATACTATTAATGAGCTTTGAATCGAAATATTAACAAGTCAATTAACCTCGTATACTTCAAAACAATGCCTGTATTGCTGAACTTAACAATAAAAACAAGTAATTTTTTTTCAATATTAAGTATTAGTTCTGGAAAGCCATTCCTTTATAAATGAATAATTTTTAGAGAGCCAAAGATAGGGGATAGTCCGTTATTAAAACTCTAAATTGCCGGTGAAAGCTCCTAACATCTTATTATATAATAAGTTATAGTCAACTTATAAAATAGTGTCTCGGTTATCAGCTTAAGAATAGGACAGATGAAAACATATTGTCACTATATGGTGACAATATGTTTTTTTACCATCATCGGTGCTACCAATCACGAAGATGGAATAGATAAAGCAGCGAGG
>CALGLM010000386.1 GCA_937930275.1 uncultured Ignavibacteria bacterium | reverse complement strand
GGTAAATTAATTTTAGGAACACTTGCAGGCAAAAATGTTTTTGTAATGCAAGGGCGTTTTCATTATTACGAAGGGTACACTATGCAACAAATTACCTATCCTGTACGTGTGATGAAGATGATGGGAGTTAAGACTTTGTTATTATCAAATGCTTGTGGAGGAATGAATCCGTTATTCAAACGCGGGGATTTGATGATTATGACAGACCATATAAATTTATTGGGTGATAATCCTTTAATTGGTAAAAATGAAGACGATTTTGGACCACGTTTTCCCGATATGAGTGAAGCATATGATAAAAAAATAATTGAATTAGCCGAGCAGATAGCACTTGAGAATAAAATTAAAGTACAAAAAGGTGTTTATGTAGCCGTAGCCGGTCCTAATTTGGAAACAAAAGCGGAATACAGGTTTTTACGTGCTATCGGTGCAGATGTTGTCGGCATGTCAACAGTGCCTGAAAATATTGTAGCCAATCAAATGGGAATTAAAGTATTCGGTTTAAGTATAGTTACCGATGAATGTTTTCCTGATGCTTTAAAACCGGTAGATTTGCAAGAAATACTTGCCGCAGCCGGAGAAGCTGAACCTAAAATGACAAAAATTATGAAAGAGGTAGTTGGTAAACTGTGAACAAAATAAAAAATTCATATTATCTTACACCGGCATTAATGGTATTTTTATTGTTTATTTCAAACTTTATTAAAGCCGATATTTTACAACACGCATTTACAAGCTACAGTGTATGGTTTGTTATAATGCTGTTGGTTTTTGCCTGCGGATACTTAATGAATAAAATAATGGGGTACTCGTTCGGCGGAAAAATAGTTTTTGCGGTTATAGTTGCCAATGTTGCTTTTAGTCTGTTTATGGTTTCTATTTTTAGTCAGTATTTTGGTTTTGAAGATATGACTGTAGAAAATATGCTGTTATATTCGTTGCGATTAATTAGTGTCGGAAGCATGGGTTTTTTTGGTTTGGCAGTAAACGAAGTGTTTTTTCTTCAACAAAAACTATCTGTTTGTGAACAAAAAAAATCTGTTACTCCGATAATTGAAAGCAATGTAAAAGAAGCGGACTTGACTATTCAAGAAGCAAAATTGAAAGCTGAAAAAATAATTTTGGAAGCCGAAAAAAAACTTAAAGATATACAATTAAAATCTGAACAGTTTGAGATAAAGCTTAAAGAGCTTGTAAGAACAGAAAGAGAATTAATAAAAAAATATGAACAACCTGAAGAAGAATAAATAAATAAATAATGTTTAACATAAATTAATAAGGTAGTATGTTTAAGCAGTACAACGAAAAAATCGATTATCCTTTTATAGAGGAAAGTGTATTAAAATTTTGGAAAGATAACAAAATATTTGAAAAAAGTATTTCAAGCAGACCGGAAAATAAGCCGTTCATGTTTTATGAAGGTCCTCCGACAGCTAACGGACGTCCCGGAATTCATCATGTAATGGCACGTACTTTAAAAGATTTAGTATGCCGTTATAAAACATTAAAAGGTTACAGAGTAAATAGAAAAGCCGGTTGGGATACTCACGGACTTCCCGTTGAAATTGAAGTTGAAAAACAGTTGGGAATTAAAAATAAAAGCGAGATTCCGGAATTTGGAATTGAAAAATATAATAGTGCTTGCAGAAATTCGGTTTTTACATATTTAAAAGATTGGGAAAAAATGACCGAACGTATGGGGTACTGGGTAAATTTAGATGATGCATATATTACTTGTACTAACGAATATATCGAATCTGTTTGGTGGTCTTTAAAACAATTATTTGATAAAGGATTAATATATAAAGATTATAAAATTGTTCCGCAGTGCCCCAGAAGCGAAACGGTTTTATCTTCGCATGAATTGGCTTTGGGTTATAAAGAAACAAAAGATCCTTCGGTTTATGTGCTTATGAAAGTGCTTGATGAGGATTTAAGTAAAGACGGTGATACTTACTTTTTAGTTTGGACAACTACTCCTTGGACTTTAATTTCAAATGTCGGGTTGGCAGTAGGTAACGAAATTGATTATGTTAAGATAAAAATAGAGGATAGATATTTTATTTTAGCCGAAGCAAGGTTATCGGTAATTAAAGAAGAGTACGAAATAATTTCCAAATACAAAGGTGCCGAGCTTGTAGGCAAAAAATACGACCAGTTGTTTAAATACTTAAATGTCG
>CALGLM010000385.1 GCA_937930275.1 uncultured Ignavibacteria bacterium | reverse complement strand
GAAGTTGATAAATCCACTCCGGCTTTTTTAAGCTGTTCCATAGGATAATCGTTACCGCCGGATTTTAATAAATCTAAATACTTACTTATTGCTTGTTCTTTTTCTTTTCCTTTTAACGTCATAATATTATTATAAATTTGTGCAGAAGATGCATAACAAGTAGCATACTGATAAACATAAAAAGGTACTGCATAAAAATGAGATATTCTTGCCCATACCGAATTAAACAAAACATCTTCCGTAACTGCGTCACCGTTATAAGTTTTATACAAATCTTCCATTAATTTATTTAACACTGATGCCGTAACCGGTTGTCCGTTTTCAACAAGCTTATGCACTTGAAGTTCAAAATCCGCAAGCTGTGCTTGAAAATAGAATGTTCCGCTTATGTTATTAATTGCCTGCATTATTAAAGCCGCCCTTTCTTTGGGATCGGTAGTAGTTTTAAGCATATAGTCTAATAATAATTTTTCATTAAATGTTGAAGCTACTTCGGCAACAAATAATGTATAACCCGAAGTTGTATAAGGTTGAGTTTCTTCGGCAAGCATAGTATGGATTGTATGTCCTATTTCGTGAGCAAGAGTAAATACATAATCCAGAGTTTCGTTATAATTTAATAACATAAAAGGGTGTACCGAGTAGGTTCCCCCGGAATAAGCCCCGGGACGTTTACCGGCATTTTCAAATACATCAATCCATCCGGATTTTAATGCTTTTTCAACACGTGCTTGGTAATCCTTTCCTAACGGCTCAACTGAAGCAAGTACAAGCTTTTTTGCTTCTTCGTAAGGATATGTTTTTTCAAATTTAACTAAAGGTAATGAACCGTCGTAACTGTGATATTCTTTCAATCCAAGTACCTTTGCTCTTAATTTATAATATTTATGCAAAGGTGATACGTTTTCTTTTGCCGTGTTAATTAAATTTTCATACACAGAAATAGGGATGTTATTATTATCCAAATTTGCTTCTAAACATGATTTATAATCGCGTGCTTGCGCATAAGCCCAATCGCGCTGGCAGATTGCATTATAAATTGAAGCGTATGTGTTTTCGTTTTGCTTATAAGTGTTGTAATGGGCTTCAAATATTTTCTTTCTGTCTTCTTGATTCCAATTGGTTCTTAATATTTTACTATAATTGCCGCTTGTTGCCTTTATATCAACACCGTCAGATAGTTGAATTGTGGGGAAATTAATATCTGATGTAGATAAAGCAGTATATGAAGCTTGTGCAGTAGAACTAAATCTTCCAAAATAAGTTAATAATTTTTCCTTATCTTCCGATAAAACATGTTTTTGTTGCCTAAATAAATCTTCAATTCCGAAACGATACTTTTCAAGCTCTTTTTTTTCGGTTATCCATTTTTCAATTTTATCAAACGGAATTAATAACATTTCCGGACTTATCCACGCAGTAGCCGTACTGTATTTGGAAAAAATTGCCTGAACTTTTTGTATTTTTGCCGCCACTTCTTGGTCACGAGTATTTACGTCATAATGCATAGATGCATAACGATAAACTTTTCCTGCTAAAACACCTAATTCATCTTGTAGTTCAAAAACTTTTAAAAACGAATCGGCATTATTACCCAACGTTCCTTTAAGTTTTGTAATTTGATCCATTTTTGTTTCAATAGTCTTTAATTCTGATTCCCAATCGTCCCAACTTTTAAAAATATCCGAAAAATTCCATTTGTATTGTTCGGGAATGTCACTTCTGTTTTCGTAATAAGTTTGACCGTTTGCAACACTTGTTCCTGCAACCATTGCCGCAAATAGTAACCAAAGTCCTAATTTTGTTGTCATAAAAACGTCCCTTTTGTTAAGAAAAAATAATTATTTAAATTATTGCTTAACTTTTAAGACGACATTATATTAAATAAGTTCCGTATATACTATTTTTTTGAATTAAATATAAAATGTAAACAAAAATTTAAAACTTGTTCGGTTTCGGTTACAAATTAAAACTACTAATTTAAAATTAGTCTAACTTGTTTGTTAAAATATTTTAATTTTTTTTTGATTTTTTATGCATTTAAATTTAAAGAAGCGGCTTTAAAAGTTTTAGTTAAGACATTTCAAAAACCAAAGTGATTTTACGCCAATTTCATTAAATATAATTTTAATCTGTTTTTAATTTAATTATTTTATTTTTGCATGCTAAAATAATTCCCCTCTATAATGTTATAAATTATTAGAGGGGTATGGTGTTAGTTTATTATTATATAATATTTTTAAGTGGTTATATTTTGTTATACTGCTTTATTAGCTTCCATTTCGTCTTGGTAAACATAATCAAGCCAGTCATAGTATTTAGGATTTTTTCCGTGAATTACATCAGAATATGCTTGTTGCAATTCGGCACAAACAGGTCCCGTTTTTCCTGTTCCTATTTTTCTATAATCAATTTCGCTTAAAGCAATAACTTCGGCAGCAGTACCCGTAACAAAAACTTCGTCAGCAATATATAGCTGGTCTCTGCTTATTACTTCCTCTTTAACTTCATAACCTTTATCGCGTGCAACAGTTAAAATTGTATCTCGAGTAAAACCTTCCAAAATACCGTTTTTAGGTGTAGTGTATATTACCCCTTTTCTAACCAAAAATATATTTTCGCCGGTACACTCCGATACGTTGCCGTAAGGGTCTAACATTATGGCTTCATCAAAACCACCTCGTAAACTTTCACTTTTTGCAAGAACCGAATTAACATAGTTTCCGGCTATTTTACCTTTTGTCATCATAATATTAGGGTGATGTCGAGGGTAAGTAGCAACATTTGCCCTTATTCCGTTTAACAATGCTTTTTCGCCTAAATAATTTGTCCATTTCCATACTGCAATTCCAACATCAACGGTTACGTTTGTAGTAGATAAATTCCATCCGCCTTCTTTAATATAAACTAAAGGACGTATATAACATTCCTCCATTTTGTTTACACGTATTAATTCCAAACAAGCGTCATATAATTCATCGTTTGAGTAAGGTAATCCCGCAACTCCTAAAATTGCGGCACTATCTTCCAATCTTTTAATATGATCTTTTAACCTAAACACTGCCGGTCCGCTTTCTGTTTGGTAAGAACGAATTCCTTCAAATACTGCCGTACCGTAATGAAGCGAGCTTGTTAAAAAATGCAACTTAGCATCCTTAAAGGGTATTATTTTCCCTTCCATCCAAATAAAGTCCGATTCAAAAGCCATAATATTTCTCCGTTTATTTTTATATCATTTTATTCTTTCTTGCATATTCAAATATTCCCCCGGCCTCTACAATCGGCAACACACTCCCCAATTCTTTCAAATTATATTCCTCACCATTTCTGCTAAGTATTATTATATTTTCCAATGTATCTATTTCAACAGTATCACCGGTTTTAATTTTATTATTTATTTTACCTTCCGATTCATACGGAATAAAAAACCCTCCGTCCACCGAATTTCTGTAAAATATTCTCGCATAAGATTCCGCAACAACGACTTTTATTCCGGCTTTATTTAATGCATAGGGGGCATGTTCACGCGATGAACCACAACCAAAATTTCCTCCCGCAACAATAATTTCATATTCTGATTGATATCCTTCTTTAATAAACGGCGTATTTCCAAACGGTAATCCGCTTTCAGGCATCGGAACAGCCGATAACGCATATTTACCATAATTTTCAGACTCTTTTTTATCCGTTAAACTAAATACCAAATACTCTGCCGGAATTATTTGGTCGGTATCTATATTATTCCCCAGCACAAATACTTTTCCTTTAATATATCTTTCCATTTTATATCCTAAATTACATTACACTTCTAACATCCGTAATTACTCCGGTTAAAGCCGAAGCTGCAACCGTTAACGGTGACGCTAAATAAACACTCGATTTTTTACTCCCCATTCTTCCGGGAAAGTTTCTATTTGTTGTTGAAATGACAACTTCATTTTCTGTTGCTCTTCCAAAAGTATCCTCGGGTCCTCCCAAGCAAGCAGCACACGAGGGTAACGATATAAAACAACCTGCACCTTCAAAAACATCAAATAAATATTCCCCTTCATATTTTTCTGTTTTTAGCTGGTTATACGTATTAGTTGTTGCCGGTACTATAAATGTAGGAACACTTACGGTTTTTCCTTTAAGCACTTTAGCAGCAAATCTAAAATCGGTTATTTTTCCGCCCGTGCAAGAACCTATATAACACTTAGTCAACTTAGTTCCGCTCACTTCTTTTACTGTACCTTTATTATCAGGGCTGTGGGGTTTAGCCACTAACGGTTCAATTTTAGTGACGTCATACGTGTATATTGCTTTGTAATTAGCATCATCATCGCTATAAAACAGTTCAAAACTTTTATCTGTTTTACTTTTAACGTATTTTATCGTTTTTTCATCGGCTGCAATTATACCGTTCATTCCTCCGGCTTCAATTGCCATATTTGTTAAAGTCATTCTCTCTTCCATCGATAAATCCGAGACTGCCTCACCCGTAAATTCCATTGCACAATAAGTTGCCCCGTCTGTTGTAATATCTCCCAATATTTGCAAAATTAAATCTTTTGCTGTTAAGTAAGAAGGCATTTTACCGTTAAAAATAAATTTTATCGATTCCGGTACTTTTTCCCAAATTTTACCTGTACCTAATATAAACGCTGCATCTGTATTCCCCACGCCCGTTGCAAACATTCCGAATGCTCCGGATGTACAGGTATGACTATCCGTCCCAAAAAGAACTTTACCGGGCAAATCAAATCCTTCTTCCGCAAGAGCAACATGGCATACTCCTTTATAATTATCTGAGTAAGGGTCATAATAATTTTTCAAATTATGTTTACTTGCAAATTCTCTTACAATTTCCACATTTCTGTTTGCCTGTTTATTTGCCGTAAAGATATAATGGTCGGGTAAAATAACAAGTTTATCTTTATCCCAAATTTTTGCATCATTTCCAAATTCACTTTTCCATATTTCTATAGTCGGTGGTCCACAAACATCATGCGTCATCAGTACGTCAACATTTAACCAAACATTTTCACCCGGCGTAACAAATTCTCGTCCTGCCGATTTTGCCAATATCTTTTCTGTTATTGTCATTCCCATTTTTATACCTATACAACTTCTTTTATTTCTTCGTCATTGTTTGTTGCCGTTTTAATTTTATACTTTTCTAATTGATTTACGGCATTTACATATGCTTTAGCACTTGCTTCAATTACGTCAGTAGAAACCCCTCTTCCCGTAAATGATTTTTCATCGTAACGTAACCTTACTATTACTTCGCCCATTGCTTCCCTTCCGCCTGTAACCGATCTTACTTGGTATGATTCTACTCTTGTTTCAATATTAAGCGCTCTGTTAACAGCATTAAATATTGCATCCACAGCACCGTCTCCCGTTGCCGAATCAGAATAGATTTTTTCGTGATTTTTAATTGAAACCGTTGCGGTGGGAATTGAATTTGTTCCGCTGTTAATATTTAAATATGTCAAAGAATAAATATCATCATATTTTGAATATTTATCCCCCATCATGCTTCGCAAGTCTTCGTCATATACTTCTTTTTTCTTATCGGCAAGAACAATAAAATCTTCATAAACTTTCTGCAACTCTTCTTCCGTTAAGTTGTAGCCAAGTTCATAAAGTCTTACTTTTAATCCGTGTCTTCCGCTATGACGTCCTAATACTATTTTTGTTTTTTGAACTCCGACATCTTCGGGTTTCATAATTTCGTAGGTTTCTCTGTTTTTTAACATACCGTCTTGGTGAATTCCCGATTCGTGAGCAAAAGCATTTTCACCAACAATCGCTTTATTGGGTTGAACAATTATTCCCGAAAACGACGAGACCATTTTACTTGTATTGTAAATTTCTTTAGTATTAATATTAGTGTAATAATTAAAAATATCTTTACGCACGTTTAAAGCCATTACTACTTCTTCTAATGCAGCATTTCCCGCACGTTCGCCAATTCCGTTAATAGTGCATTCAATTTGCCTTGCACCGTTTATTATTCCGGCAAGCGAATTACAAACAGCCATACCTAAATCGTTATGGCAGTGTACACTAATTACAGCCTGTTCAATATTTTTTACTCTTCTTTTTAATTCCGCAATTTTATATCCAAACTCTTCAGGCATCGTATATCCGGTAGTATCCGGAATATTTACCGTAGTAGCCCCTGCTTCAATTGCTGCTTCAATTACTTCTGCCAAGTAACCGATATCTGTTCGCCCCGCATCTTCGGCTGAAAATTCAATATCATCGCAATAAGTTTTTGCAAAAGCTACCATGTCATACGACATTTGCAGTACTGTTTTTCTTTTGTCATCAAGCGAAATTCCGTATCTATCGCTCCCGAACTTACCTAAAATATGATAATCGGAAGTGCTTGAAAAAGTGTGTATTCTTTTTTTCTTTGCGTTTTTTACTGCGTTAAAAGCTGCAGTAATATCTTGCTCTTTTGCACGTGAAAGAGCTGCAACAATTATCCCCACTTCATCCGATATTCTTTTTACCGCATCAAATTGCGTAGGCGAAGAAATAGGAAATCCGGCTTCGATAACATCAACACCAAGTTTTTCAAGCTGTTTTGCAATTTCAACTTTCTCAAAAACATTTAACGATGCGCCCGGCGATTGTTCTCCGTCCCTTAAAGTCGTATCAAATATTATTATTCTTTCAGACATTTCTATTTCCTATTTCTATTTATTTACTTAATATTTTTTTTGCAATCAAATCCGATATTTCATTAGTTCCAACTTTTTTATCCCCATCCGAATAAATATCCGAAGTTCTATAACCTTCATCCAATACTTCCCCTATACTTTGTTCAATTAGTTCTGCTGCTTCATCATTTTTTAATGAGAACTTAAACATCATTGCAGCCGATAATATTGTGCCTATAGGATTTGCAATATTTTTTCCGGCAATATCCGGTGCGCTGCCGTGAATCGGTTCGTATAATGAATATATATTCCCCATACTTGCGGAAGGGAGCATTCCCAAACTTCCGGTAATCATTCCAGCAATATCACTTAATATATCCCCAAATAAATTAGAAGTTACAATAACGTCAAATTGTTTTGGGTTCTTTACAATTTGCATTGCAGCATTATCTACGTACATATGGTTAACTGTTATTTCTTTAAATTCTTTAGCTTTTTCATCAACAATTTTTCTCCAAAATTTTGATACTTCAAGTACATTTGCTTTATCAACAGAAACTATTTTTTTATTTCTGCTTAGCGCAATATTTAAAGCTATTTCGACTATTCTTTCTACTTCGTAATCATAATAAATCATTGTATTATAAGCTTTTCCGGTTTCTTCCGCTCGCGGTTCACCAAAATATATTCCTCCTGTTAACTCTCTAACCACTATAAAATCCGTATCCTTTACAATTTCATTTTTTAATGACGAGGAATTTATTAAGCAATTAAAAACTTTTGCGGGTCTAATATTTGCAAACAGCTCCAGTTCTTTTCTTAAATTTAACAAACCTTTTTCCGGTCTAATTTTAGCCGGTAAAGTATCCCACTTATATCCGCCGACCGCCCCAAGTAAAACGGCATCCGCATCTTTACATGCCGATAACGTTTCTTGGGTTAACGGTTCGCCGTACACATCAATCGAATTTCCTCCGAACTTTTTTTCGGTTATTTTTATGTCAAAGTTAAATTTGTTACAAATTGCATTTATTACTTTTACAGCTCCGGCGGTAATTTCTTCTCCTATTCCGTCTCCGGGTAAAAGCACTACATTGTAACTCATACACCAACCTCTTCCTTAGGGTTTTTCTTTTTTAACCACGACATCATAGAACGTAATTTACCGCCTACAACTTCAATTACATGTTCTTTGTTTTCTTTTCGTAATTCTTGCATTTTTGGAAGTCCCTTTTCGTTTTCTTCTTTCCATTCATTCGCAAATGTACCGTCTTGTATTTCAGTAAGTATTTTTTTCATTTCTTTTTTTGTTTCTTCCGTAATTATTCTGCTTCCTCTTGTCATACCGCCATACTCAGCCGTATCACTTACCGAGTAATTCATTCTGCTTAATCCGCCTTCGTAATATAAATCTACAATAAGTTTTAATTCGTGCATACATTCGTAGTATGCTAATT
This sequence comes from uncultured Ignavibacteria bacterium, assembly GCA_937930275.1. Taxonomy (GTDB): domain Bacteria; phylum Bacteroidota; class Ignavibacteria; order Ignavibacteriales; family Melioribacteraceae; genus JAEXOD01. Next base: position 2,466 of record CALGLM010000385.1, on the reverse strand, counting down.
CCGGAGAGTAACCTGCTTCGGTTAATACTTCAAAACCGGCTTTAATTAACTGTGCCGAACCACCACATAAAACTGCCTGTTCTCCAAATAAATCAGTCTCTGTTTCGTCTTTAAATGTAGTTTCTATAACACCGGCTTTTGTGCCTCCTATTCCGTGTGCCCAAGCTAATGCCATTTCTTTTGCATTACCCGTAAAATCCTGATAAACAGCTATTAAACAAGGAACTCCCGTATTTTCTAAATACGTACGTCTTACCAAATGTCCGGGGCTTTTAGGTGCAATCATAATAACATTTACATTTTGCGGCGGTACAATCCATTTATAGTGGATATTAAAACCGTGAGCAAATACTAAAGTTTTCCCTTCGGTTAAATGTTGTTTTATTGATTCGTCATATACTTTCTTTTGATGTTGATCCGGTAGTAAAACCATAATAACATCAGCCCATTTACTTGCTTCGGCAACATCTTTTACTTGTAGCCCTGCTGCTTCTGCTTTTTGCCATGACTGACTTGAAGGTCTTAAACCTACGCACACATTTAAACCGCTCTCTTTTAAATTTAACGAATGGGCATGTCCTTGACTTCCGAATCCTAATACTGCAATCTTTTTATCTTTTAAATATTCTAACGATGCATCACTTTCATAATAAACTTTCATTTTAAAACCTCTTTAATTTGATGGATATTCTTTTTTGTTAAATTTAATTTGTTCACCGCGAGGCAAAGCCACGGTTCCGCTTCGTGCTAATTCCTTAATTCCGAACGGATGCAATACATTTAATAAAGCATCTATTTTTGCAGGGGGACCCGTTACTTCCATTATTACGGATTTATTGTTTATATCTACAATATTTCCCCTAAATATATCGCATACGTTTTTAATTTCCTCTAACGAACGCTTTTTGTAGTCAACCTTAATTAGCGCTAATTCTCTTTCAATATGGTCAACTTCCGTTAAATCAACTACCTTTATTGTATCAATTAACCTATTTAGCTGTTTAACTACTTGATCAACTATTTGACTATCCCCTTCGGTAACTATTGTCATTCTGCTTATTTCGGAAATTTCGGTTTCGCCAATCGAAATACTGCGAATGTTGAACCCTTTTCCGCTAAACATTGTAGCTACTCTATCAAAAGCTCCGAAGTGATTTTCTACCAATACAGATATTATGTGCTTCATGTTACAGTAAATTCTCCGGATTTAATTGTTTTAGAAGCATTTCGCTATTTGAAGCTCCCGCCGGAACCATAGGAAACACCATATCATCTTTTACGACTTTAAATTCAAGCAAGACCGGTCTATCATTAACCGAAAAAGCCCACTCCAGCAAACCTTTAACGTCCTTTGGATTATCGGTAGCGTATGATTCCACACCAAATGCTTCTCCCAACTTAACAAAATCCGGATTGCTTTCGCTTAAATCCGTAAAGCTGTACTTTTCTTGGTGAAATAATTCTTGCCATTGACGAACCATTCCCAAAAAGCTATTATTAATAATTATAAACTTTACAGGAAGTTTATTGGCAACCGCAGTTGTTAATTCTTGCATGTTCATTTGAAAACCGCCGTCACCGCTAATAGAAATTACCGGTCTATTTGTATTCTGCAAGGCAATACTTGCACCAATTGCAGCCGGTACGCTAAACCCCATAGTACCAAGTCCGCCTGAGGTAATAAGCGAGCGCGGATAATTAAATTTATAGAATTGAGCTGCCCACATTTGATGTTGACCTACATCCGGTACTATTACTGCATCACCTTTGGTAATTTCTGATAATTTCTCAATTACATATTCAGTATGTAAACGACCGTCATTATCTTCATACACTAAAGGACATTCGTCTTTCCACTTATAAATCTGTTTCCACCATTCCGTAACGTCAGGTTTGCTATTCATTTCAACCATCAGTTCTGCTATAATATGTTTTACGTCTCCGACAATTGGCAAATCTACAACTACATTTTTATCAATTGTTGCAGGGTCTATATCAACTTGAATTTTGAACGAATTTTTGGCAAAAGTTTCAACTTTGCCCGTTACTCTATCATCAAAACGAGCACCTAAGGCAATTAACACATCACAATTTTGTACGGCTAAGTTTGCATAATACGTTCCGTGCATTCCAAGCATACCTAAACTTTGTTCATCTGTTGAAGGAAATGCACCTAACCCTTGTAAAGTTGTTGTTACCGGAATGTTATAAGTCTTTGCAAAAAGAGTTAATTCTTCATTTCCTCCGCTCATTATTACACCGCCGCCTACGTAAAGAACCGGTCTTTTTGCCTTGCCTATAATTTCGGCAGCTTTTTTTATTTGATACGAATGACCTCTATAAGTCGGCTTATATCCTCTAATATCAACCGAAGTCGGATATTCAAATGCACATTCGGCTGTTTGAACGTCTTTTGGTATTGCAACCACAACCGGTCCGGGTCTTCCTGAAGCCGCAATAAAAAAG
>CALGLM010000384.1 GCA_937930275.1 uncultured Ignavibacteria bacterium | reverse complement strand
CTTATTCAACATTTAACGCTCAACATTTGACATTGATTTCTGAACCAGGATTGACAGGATGAAAAGAAGGATTTTCAGGATAAAACCATAATTTACTTCATTTCACATACATCACATAAATCACATACATCACAGTTCAGACAATGAAAAGAATGATTGGCAGGATAAAACCATAATTCCCTTAATTTCACAAAAATCACAAAAATCACACAAATCACACAAATCACACAAATCACACAAATCACAGTTCAGACTTTGCAAATAAATTTTGAAAAATCATTTATTTTGCATAATTTAATATTATTATAATTATTAATTTAATAGCGGAATTATTTTATGACAAAGGAACAAGAAAGAGAAGAACTTCACAGAGCTATTTGGCAAATTGCTAACGATTTACGCGGTAGTGTTGACGGTTGGGATTTTAAATCTTACGTTTTGGGTATGCTTTTTTACCGTTTTATTTCGGAAAACTTAACCAATTATATTAATCAGGTGGAAATTAAGGCGGGGAATGCTAATTTTAATTATGCGGATTTATCCGATAAAAATGCGGAATTTGGAAAATTAGAAACGGTTAGGGAAAAAGGAATATTTATTTTACCTTCGGAACTGTTTGTAAATGTTCGCAAAAAAGCCAAAAACGACCCCAATTTAAACGAAACCTTAAGTAAAGTTTTTAAAAATATTGAAAACTCGGCAAAAGGAACGGATAGCGAGGACGATTTAAAAGGGTTGTTTGATGATATTGATGTTAACAGTAATAAACTTGGTGCAACCGTAACTAAACGAAATGAGCTTTTGGTTAAAATACTTGACGCAATAGGCGATCTAAAACTTGCTGATTACCAAGATAACACTAACGATACTTTCGGTGACGCTTACGAATATTTAATGCAAATGTATGCAAGTAATGCAGGTAAATCGGGGGGTGAGTTTTTTACACCTCAGGAAGTTAGCGAGCTGCTTGCCGAAATTACCGTTGTAGGTAAAACACAGGTTAACAAAGTTTATGATCCCGCATGCGGGTCCGGTTCGTTATTATTAAAATTTGCCAAAGTACTGGGGAAAGAAAACGTACGACAAGGTTTTTACGGACAGGAAATAAATTTAACAACCTATAACCTTTGCCGTATAAACATGTTTTTGCATGATATAAATTACGAAAAATTTGATATTGCTCACGGTGATACTTTAACAGACCCCAAACACTGGGATGATGAGCCGTTTGACGCCATTGTTTCAAATCCTCCTTACTCAATTAAATGGGATGGAGATGCTAATCCGCTGCTTATTAACGACCCCCGTTTTTCACCCGCAGGCGTACTTGCACCAAAAAGTAAAGCCGATTTGGCTTTTACCATGCATATGCTTGCTTGGCTTTCTACTTCCGGAACTGCCGCTATTGTTGAATTCCCCGGCGTTCTTTACAGGGGCGGAGCAGAACAAAAAATAAGAAAGTATTTAGTTGATAACAATTACCTTGATACGGTTATTCAATTACCGCCCGATTTGTTTTTTGGTACAAGTATTGCCACATGTATTATTATACTTAAAAAAAGTAAAAACGATAATGCAACTTTGTTTATTGATGCCTCGTCCGAATTTGTAAGAGGGGGTAATAAAAATAAACTTACCGAAGATAACAGAAAAAGAATATTAAACTCTTTTATTAACAGAACGGACGAAGACCATTTTTGTAAGTTGGTTACAAATAATTTAATTGCGGAAAACGATTATAACATAGCCGTAAGCAGCTACATTGAACAGGAAAATAATAACGAAGATGTAAATATTGAAAAACTTAATGCCCATATTGCCGAAATTGTAATTAAACAAAATCACTTGCGTGCCGCAATTGATGATATTGTTGCAGATTTGGAAACGAGTGATTTATGAGTAAAATTGGCGAGCTTATTCATAAGTTATGCCCCAATGGTGTGGAATTTAAAGAGTTGGGCGAGATTGGTTTCTTCTATGGTGGACTAACCGGCAAGAAAAAAGATGACTTTATGGGGGGCAATTTTAAGTATATCACTTATATGAATATATTTAATAATATTGAAGTGGATACAAATATTAACACTTATGTTAAATTAAATATAAATGAAAGTCAAAATAAAATTGAATTTGGGGATGTACTATTTACAGGTTCGTCTGAAACACCCGACGAATGTGGGATGTCCTCTGTACTAACAAAAAAGATTGACGAACCATTATATCTAAATAGTTTTTCATTTGGATTCAGATTGTTTAACAAAGATCTATTTCTACCCGGATTTATGAAGTACCTTTTTAGGGATTCAGGAGTTCGAAATCAAATTGCCAAAACGGCAAGCGGTGTAACCCGTTTTAATATATCAAAAAAGTATTTTGCGAAAATAAAAATTCCCATTCCCCCGTTGGAAGTGCAAGAAGAGATAGTAAGAATTCTTGATACATTTACAGCTTTGATATCCGAGTTAAAAGCGGAGCTGGAAGCGCGTAAAAAACAGTATGCGTATTACCGAAATAAACTTTTAAACTTTGAAGGTAAA
>CALGLM010000383.1 GCA_937930275.1 uncultured Ignavibacteria bacterium | reverse complement strand
TGAAGAATTATTAAAAATTAAGTACCTACCTGCTGCAACAATAATTAGAATAAATGAAAGGTGGAAAAGCAATGAGGAAAGACTTAACGGTTTTAAAATTGATATAAAAACGGGGATATATCAAAAAGAAGCTGATGATTCAAATGAGCCAACAGATCCGAATATAAAACTTATAAAACTTTATACTGATATCACTGCAGATGCCATATATATATTTCCTACAAAGGCTTTAAACTTTAAACCTTCAAAAGAAAAAGATGCAATTATAACTTTACAGTTTGCATTTAAAAAAGCAATTGAGAAATATTTTAAAATTGAAAATAACGAGATTGAAGTTTTAACAATGGGCTCGCAAGATTTTCCGAATATGTTAATTTATGAATCAGCAGAAGGAAGTTTAGGTATTCTTTCCCAAATATCGGGGAATAAGAGAGTCTTTACAGAATTAATTAAAACGGCTTTAGAAATCTGTTATTTTAAGGATGGAGTTGACTTGAGACCGGATTTAAAACAGGCATCTTATGAAGATTTATTAAGTTATTCAAATCAGATGTATCATAAGTTAATTGATAGATATTTGATTAAAGAGCAGCTCGAAGTTTTATTAAATTGTTCGGTTGAAGTTGTTACAAATGCCAATTTTTATGATGCTGACGCTCAATATAGTTATTTGTTGGCTAATTATGACAAAAACTCATCCACAGAAAAAAGGTTTTTAGACTTTTTGTATGCTAACGGTTATAAATTACCTGATGAGGCTCAACCCGAAATAGAAGGTTTATATGTAAGACCCGATTTTTATTATAAAGAAACTAATACGCTTGTATTTTGTGACGGAACACCTCATGATAAAGTAGAAATAGCATTAGAGGATATTAATAAACGCGAAGGACTTAAAAAAAGAGGTTACGATATTTTTGTTTATTATTATAAAAATGACCTTGATGAAATAATTAATTCAAGAACCGATATATTCAAAAAAGTAAAATAATTATGGAAAAATTTACACCGGGATCGTTAATAAAGCTAAGAAATAGAGAATGGATTGTTTTACCTTCCAATGATTCAGAACTAATTTTAATAAAACCCTTGGGGGGAACCGATGATGAAATTACAGGAATATTTCTACCCTTAAAATTTAAGGAAGATAACCCGAATATCTTTTCATTTCCTTATCCCAACGAAAATGACTTGGGTAATTACGAATCAGCTTGGCTTATGTATAATGCTGCTCGTCTTTCTTTTAGAAATGTTGCAGGTCCGTTTAGATGTATGGGAAAACTTTCTTTTAGACCCAGAAGTTATCAAATAGTTCCGTTAATTATGGCACTTAAAACTGAACCTATCAGATTATTAATTGCTGATGATGTGGGGATTGGTAAAACAATTGAAGCTTTAATAATTGTACGTGAATTAATAGACCGTGCCGAAATTAAAAGTTTTGCGGTAGTATGTTTGCCTCACTTATGCGAACAGTGGCAGCAAGAATTAAAAGACAAGTTTTCGATTGATGCGGTTATTATTCGTTCCAGCACGGCAGCAAAACTTGAAAGAACTATTGCGGGTGATGAATCGTTATTTAGAAAATTTCCTTACCAAGTGATTTCTATAGATTATATTAAGACGGGTAATAAGCGGGATATATTTTTATCCGAATCTCCGAACTTGATTATAATAGATGAAGCTCATACATGTACAAAACCTGCTGGTGCAAATAGAAATCAGCAGCAAAGATATTCGCTGGTTTATGCATTGTCACAAAAAAAGAACAAAAATTTGATATTATTAACCGCCACACCACACAGTGGTAAACAGGAAGAGTTTCAGTCTCTTTTAGGTTTGTTAAACAGCGAATACGAAACTGTTGATTTAGCAACTGCATCAACCGAAATACGTAAAAAAGTTGCGGCTAATTTAATTATTAGACGTAGAGGTGATATTGAAAAGTGGAATGAAAATACACCGTTTCCTCATCGTGATTCTAAAGAAGTAGGTTACTTGTTAAGCAACCAATATAAAAATATTTTTAGGGATCTGCTTTCTTTTATTAGACAATTAAGCAGTAAAGAAGTAACAATGGATAGCAAAAGAAAATTTAGGTTTTTTGCTATGCTTTCGTTGTTGCGAGGGGTAATGTCATCCCCTTGGGCGGGTATTAATATGTTAAAAAATAAAATCGCCAATATTGAAAATACTGATATTGATAACGAAGAATATATAAATCCTATTGTTGATACTGAAGAAGAAAGTGATTATTACCCTAATGATATGATTGAAAAAAC
>CALGLM010000382.1 GCA_937930275.1 uncultured Ignavibacteria bacterium | reverse complement strand
TGAAAACCGTTAAGGATGCAAGTCCTTCCGGGGTTCGAATCCCTGACTCTCCGCCATAGGCTAAAACTTCGGTTTTAGCCTTTTTTTATGCCCAAAAATGGCTTGTTATCTACCCCAATCCGTTTAACCCAAGTACAAACATTAATTTTACTTTACCTAATGCCGAGTTTGTAACGCTAAAAATATACGATATTTTGGGTAAAGTAGTAACTACTTTAATAAACGAAGAATTAAATGCGGGTAATTATACAAAAACTTGGGATGCCAACAACTTAAGTAGCGGGGTTTATTTTTATAGACTTACTGCAGGTAAATTTACTGAAACCAAAAAGATGATTTTAGTTAGGTAGTTTGCAAAACTTTGGGATATCAATGTTTATGATATCCCAAATTAATTATTTTAAATATATTTTACATTAGGGGAATTGAAACCGGCGTTGTATAAAAATATAAATCATTTTAATTGTTGAAAAATAAACCCCTTATTTCCTTCCGATTATTCAATACAAAAATTACTCTTTCATTAATTGCTGAATAAAGGAGGGGAATAAAATATTTCGCTTTGTATTATGATATTTAATAAAATTGAAAGTTTTTCTCCCGTAATATTCATAAAGCTTTTTAAGAAGGTAAGAATATAATAATGAACAAAAACACTTTTTTATAAAAGCGACAATTAATATTTTTTCAACGATACTTTTAAAGTATTGAAAAAAATACTAATTCCAAATTTATTGCTTTCTAAAGTAATTCAATTAATGACAGATTTACTCCAAAAATAGATACTCGATTAATAGCTTGCCCATATAAAAATTAGACGTTATATTTTAAGATATTAAATAAAATTAATAAAATAAATAATAAATAATGAAATGAATTAGGAGGTGATAATTAATTATTAAGTACTAATTAAGCCACAAGTATTCATCTTTTTGTATTATTAACAATTATTTTAGGGGAAAATATGTATTTAAGCAATTCACAAAAATTAATCATTTTAATTTTTTTTACTTTACTTGTTGGTTGTAAAGAAGAAAACAGTACTCAATCATTTGTTAAAATACCGACCGTAACAACTAATATTGTTACTACTATTACGGATTCATCTGCAATAATAAGCGGTCTAATAACGGATAAAGGAGATTCGGAAATTAGTTCTAAAGGAATATGTTGGAGTGTAAATCCTTTACCGACAGTCGCCGATAATATAATAGTTTCAGCAACTAATTCGGATGAATTTAGTTGTACCATTACAGGATTAAACGATAAAACCGGTTATTATGCAAGAGCTTTTGCAACAAATAAAGCAGGTACGGCATATGGCACTGTAGTAAGAGATCGGAAGAGCGTCGTGTAGGGAA
>CALGLM010000381.1 GCA_937930275.1 uncultured Ignavibacteria bacterium | reverse complement strand
GCATGCTCCGTTAATTCATCCCGAACTTGGTAGCAACCTTATAATTCATTATCCTTTAAGAAAAGGAAATATTGAAGAAGGTCTAAAAAATAGCGACTTAGTATTAGAACAAACATATAATACCGGTTATCAGGAGCACGCATATCTTGAACCGGAGTGTGTAATAGCAGTTCCTGGAGCACGCGGTAATGACGTAGAAGTAATCGGGAGTATACAAAATCCTTTTACATGTAGAAATGTAGTTGCATCCGTGTTGGGAGTACCTTTAACAAACGTTCGAGTTAAACAAGCTACATTAGGCGGCTCGTTCGGGGGTAAGGATGATACAATGAATATCCTTTCTGCAAGAGCAGCAATTGCGGCATTAAAATTAAAAAGACCGATTAAAATAAAATATTCTCGAGAAGACAGCTTATTAGAATCATATAAACGACACCCATATAGAATGCACTATGTCGTGGGTTATAATAATAACGGTAAAATAAATGCAATGAAAATTGATTTATTGGCAGACGGCGGAGCTTATGCTTCCATGTCTCCGTTTGTTACTTGGAGAAGTGTAGTACAAGCAACAGGTCCATATGAAGTTCCTAATGTTTGGACTGATGTTAGAGCCGTTTACACAAACAACCCTTATACAGGTGCATTTAGAGGATTTGGTTCACCACAGCCAATATTTGCCCAAGAACAGATTATGGATGAAATAGCTAAAAGTTTAAATATTTCGCCATATGAAATTAGAAAAACAAACGGGTTTAAACAATATTCGGAAACCGCAAGCGGGCAAGTATTAGATAATCACGATGTGAATTTAATAAAAATTCTTGACTATGCAAATGAAGTAACAAATTTTGAAACTAAGTGGATAGAATATGTAAGTCAATCAAAAGTTAATTTTGTTCTTTCTGATAAAAAAACTGAAGAATCTATCCTTCTAAAGCCTGAAGAGTTTTTAACGCCTAAAGATGAAATAAGGAAAGGAATAGGGTTGTCTATAAGTTATAGAGGATGTTCTTTAGGTGCTGAAGGTATTGATGCTGCCGCAGCTTATATCTCAATACAAAAGGACGGGAGCACATATTTATCTTGTGGTTTAGCAGAAAACGGACAAGGAATGCGAACTACTTTTCAAATTATAGCTGCAGAAATTTTAGGTATAGATCCAGAGAATATTTATTATCTGGATCACGATACTGCAATAATTCCGGATAGTGGTCCTACAGTAGCTTCTCGAAGTACTTTAATGGGTGGAGGAGCAGTAAAAGTAGCTGCAAATACTCTTAAAAATCGGTTGATCGAGTATATTATACAATCAGAGAACCTTGCTCCTAATACTGAGATTAGTTTTGCTAATAACAAAGTATATTATGATAAAAATAAGAGTAAGTATTTTAATTTTAAAGACTTAATTAGCAAGGCTTACGGAAGTGGTGTAAGTTTAGCTGCACTTGGTTGGTATAAAGGTCCAAATGTACACTGGAATGAACATGACGGGACCGGTTCTGCATACTTTACATATGTTTACGGATGCCAAGTTGCAGAAGTTGAACTAAATACTATTACAGGGGAAGTTGATG
>CALGLM010000380.1 GCA_937930275.1 uncultured Ignavibacteria bacterium | reverse complement strand
TTGTGCATTTGTTGATATCACGCATAAAATTACAAATAAACCGATTAGCCGAATAAAAGTTTTCATGTAAACCCCAAAAATAATTTTAAAATACAGTGGTTTTTGGGATAATAATATAATAAAAAAATAAATAATTATGTTTACAAAAAATAATTATTATAAATTAAAATCTTTGATAATAAAAGAATATTTATGGTTTTAGTGACCGTTCTTAAAGCTTATTTGTTTTGTTATAAACTTTTTAATATTGTTAATAGGTAACTTTACGATGTATTTATTGGGGATTTTTTTCTATTTTGGTTTGCTTAAATAATTAAAAAATTGTTAACACCGGTCTTTTATGTCTCTTTTTTTATCTGTATGTATTCGGATTATTACTGGGCAATTACACTTTACAACCAGATAAGAGAATGAAATTAGAGTGAGGTAAAATTTTTTTTGCGGTTATTATTATACTATCAATGGGCAATTTTGCAGAATAAAAAATCCCCCTCAAAGCAAATTAATGAGGGGGACGTGGGTTAATTTTAATATTGGGATTATTTTAAATATCCCTATTGTTAAACATTATATTACTTCAATAATACCATTTTCTTGCTAATGTTTATATTATTACCTTGCAGTCTGTAAATGTAAATACCGCTTGCAAAGTTACCGGCACTAAACGTAATTTTATAGTTACCCGGATTCATCTCTTCGTTGAATAGTGTAGTAACTAATTGACCGAGTATATTATAAACTTGTAAACTGTAGTTACCTGTTTTTGCAATCGAAACATTTATTGTTGTTGTAGGATTAAACGGATTAGGATAGTTTTGACTTAAGTCAAAGCTTGTAGGTATCGCATTTTCTTCTTCAACTTTGGTTAAAGGATTATCCATAACAAATACTTTTCCGTCTGAAGTACCTGCAAATAACGATCTTGTATCCGGTGAAATTGCAATTGAACTTACTCTAAATCCGACCATTCCGTAATTTTGCCAAGTGGATTCGGTTAATAATTTTGAGAAGTAGTAAACACCGCCTTCCCATGCACTAACAAACACATTATCCGAAGTGTCAACAGAAACTCCGTATATGTAGTTTGAAGCTACGCCGCTTTCATAAGTCCAATTCATTCCGTTATCCGTAGATGTGAATAAACCGCTGCTATATGTTCCTACAAACAACATGTCGTTAGAATTTACACCGAGTGACCAAATGTGGTCATAAGGTCCGTTTAAGCTATTCCAGTTATTACCGTGGTCAACAGATTTATAAACACCGCCTCCGAAAGTACCTACAAAAAGATTGTTTGCACTATTAACAACTAAAGCATGAACGGCAAGGTTAGTTAAACCGGTATTAATCTCTGTCCAAGTAGTACCGTTATCGGTCGATTTAAATACGCCGTTACCCCAAGTACCCGCATAAAGATTATTGTTCCTATCAAAGGTTATAGCTCTAACATCGTAATTTATGTTTAACGGTGTCCATGTCGAATGATCTGACGATACAAAAACACCTTGACTTGTTGCTACATAATAGTTGTTAGTTAAGCTGTCAATAGCTATTCCCCATATATAACCTGTATTCATACCCTCGTTAATTCTTGTCCAGTTTGTACCGCCGTCAACCGAACTGTAAATTTTACCGCCCCATGTTCCGGCAATTAAAGCACCTTGCATGTCATATTTCATTGTCCAAATAATTTCGTTGCTTGCAAAAGATGAAACCTGCTGCCATGTTGAACCTGTCGGAGGAATTGAACCGTTATTAGGATTTGTTGCATAATTAACAACCGATACTACTTTTGCATAATCGTCTTCAGTTAATATTCCGTTATTTGGGGTCGAATCCGGATCTAAAATGTCAGAAGTTTTAATTTCTGCAGCGTTTACAACGTTAACTTCTCCCGGTATGTTTCCTACAAATAAATTGTTGTTAAATTGTCCGGTTCCTGAAACTGAATTAACAATAACTTGTCCGTTAATTACACCTTCAAAATTCATATCAGCCAAAGGAGCTAATACCGAACCAAGAACTGCTATGTTATGAATAGATAGTGAATTTGCTTCGTAAAAATTAAATAATACATTGTTCGGTGTTGTTCCGGTAAGTACAAGTCCGCCGTTCCAATCAATATTGTTTCCGCTTATATTAACCAATGCAACACTTCCGTTTGGAACGAATATTCTCATATCGTTCGCATCGTTAATCATTTCTACGGTAATGTTAAAAACGTTAATGAACGGATGATTTCCGTGTAGGTAAATACAACCGTATTGAACACTATCAACACCGTTTTCGGCATAAGTGCTTAATTGTTCGGATAGATTTGTTAAGTGTGTTTTAGCAGCAGTAAAATCTATCGGTGTATCTTTTCTTAAAGTACCGTCAGGAATGCCAACTACCATTTGCGGTAAATTTGTATTTACTCCGTAAACAACATTTCCGCCGTCAACATTTCCGGATACAAATGTTAAATTTCCTCCTATAATTAAAACATCTACTGTTCCGTTTGATAAAGGTAATTTATCGCCGACACTATAATTTGAAAAGAAAGCATTTCCGCCCACTGCAATTTTGCCTTCCGTATCTGATGAAGGTTGATTTATATTTTCAAAAACAAAAAGGTTAAAACCTGTTGCAGCACCAAGATCTACAATACTGTTTCCTACAGTTGTAGTATTTTTTACTTTAACAGTTATACTTAGAGTTGCCGTTCCGTTATTTGCTAAGTTTCCTACTTCCCAAATTCCGGTTGTGTTGTTATAAGTACCTATTGACGGAGTGGCTGAAACAAAATCAACTCCACTTGCAAGAACATCGGAAATTGTAACGCCGGTTGCGGCCGAAGGACCATTATTGGTTACCGTAATTAAATAGGTTAAATTATCGCCCGGATTCGGATTATTATCCGAAACAGTTTTTGTAAGACTTAAATCAGCTTGTAAGTTTACCGGTACTTCGTACATTCCTGCATCTAAGGTTAAGTTATTAACGCCGGCAATTAAATTAAAACAAGCAGTTTTTCCGGTAGTTAAGTCAGCATCGCTATCTTTACTATCGTCATTGCCGGAATCTTTTGAGGTGAATTCATAATTATCGGGTAAATAGAATTTTACGTAATAGTCACCAACTGCAACATCTGCAAATAAATATTTGCCTAAATTATCGGTTGTAGTTGAGCTAACTAAAACATTGTTACACGTATAAAGTTTAACCGTTACTCCTGCAATACCTAATTCATTGTTATCTTGAATACCGTTTTTATTAGCGTCATTCCAAACAAAATCACCAACATTGGCTATTTGTGGAGTGGGAATATACATTCCGGCATCCCAAGTTAAATCTGTTTCGTTTGCTTCAAGAGTTGTACAAACTGTTTTTCCTGTTGTAGGGTCAGCATCAGAATCAGATTCGGAATTTGATCCGGCATTTTTAGGTGAAAATTCATATCCGTTTAATAGAGTAAATTTAACAAAATAATCACCGGGAGTAATATTTTCGAAATAGTACGCACCAAAATTATCGGTAACAGTAGTATTTGTTAAAACATTATTGCAAGTATAAAGTTGAACGGTTACATTACTTAATCCGTTTTCGTTGCTATCTTGAATACCGTTTTTATTGTTATCATCCCAAACGTAGTTACCTAATTTGGCTGTTAGTAAATAAATGCCGGCATCCCAGCTGTTATCTGTAGTACCGTTAGGTAAAGCAATAACATCTGTAAAGCCTGTGGAAGGGTTAACATCACTATCCAAATTGTTATTGGAACCTTGATCTTTTGTAGTAAAAGCATAACCCGTAGGTAATTCAAATTTAACATAGTAATTGCCCGGTTGAAGATTTGTAAATGCATATATTCCGGTATTAGATGTTGTTGTAGTCGAAAGCAATTGATTATTGTTATTAAATAATTTTACGGTAACGTTTGCAACTCCGGGTTCATTTGTATCTTGAATGCCGTTTTTGTTAAGGTCTAAAAAAACTTTATCGCCTAAAGCTGACGGTGTAATCGGGTCGCAATCGGGTCCGGGTATATTGCCATAGTATAATCCAAGTCCTGCTTTTACACCCGCAGTTACGGTAGCAACTGGGTAAATGCCGCTTAACGTAAAAGTAAATGTTTTTGTTGCGTTAATTTTAACGGTTACATCCCACTTAATTCCGTAAATTCCTAACGTTGGGTCTGTATTAACTTCGTAGTTGTAGTTTGAAGAAACCACATTGTGGTTTGCACATAATCCAACTACCCAGTGGGAAAGGTCTTTGCCCGCACCGTCTCCGGTAACCTTATAGCTAAAGGTTGTTGTGTTTGCTTGGTAGTTATATGTAACTCCCAGATAGTCTATTTGATAATCGCCGATTTTTTGTGCATTTATCTCAGAAAAACCTGAAGCTAAGATAAACCACATTAAAGCGAATAAAAATTGAAAGTGTTTTTTCATCATATTGATACCTCTTTTAAATATAATAATATATAAGCAACTCATAATGTGTGCCATAACGTAAAGTGAAAAAAGTGTAGCATTTTTTCATCCTTTCAGTTATCACAATGTATCATAATGAAAATAATGTTTCATTTTGATTCACAATTGTTGTTGATTTTATAATTGTATTATCGAACTTTTTTCAGTAATATTTAAGTGTTTTAACGATTATTTTTATTTTAATATATGCTAAATTAAAATTTATATTATCTAATTTGATTAAATTCCACAATTAAAAGTATGTGGTTAAACGCTTTTTTGTAAATTTAACTGTTTTGCTTTAACTTTTTTTATGTAAAACACCAAAAAAATATCGAGGACAATAGTTAAAATAATAATTATTATTGAGGTGTAAATTAAGGTCGTTTTTCTATTATTTAATGCCATTAAATTAGCCGGAATAATAAAAGATTGCTTGGGATTGTTACTATTGTAAAATATTTTTATGTGTTTTTCAAAATCAAGATAATTTTTCATATTTTCGGCTTCGCTCAATTCTGAAAAAGGGGCGTAATCAAAGCTAATTAAGTCCGATACATACTCGTTATTATTAACGGAATACCTATATTTTACTACATTTTTATATCCTGTAATGGTTCTTTTCCCTCGTTTTATAGATGTCTCGTCTATTTTTGAGGTTATTATTTCTGCTTCGGTATTACTCCATTTGTAAGAAGAGGTATAAAATTGAGAAAGTTTTGACATGTTGTTAATTTGAAAAGCTAAAATAATTACAATAATAAAAGGGGCAATACCGCCAACGGCAGCTAAAAGGGGAGTGTATTTAATCGATTTTTCTAATTGCTCTCTGGCTTCTTGTCTTTCAAGTTTAAATCCGGTAAAAATATTTCTTCCGTCTTCAAATAAAAGAAGTTTTTTATCGTAACCGGTGTTGTAATAATAACTTAAGTTTAAAGGAGCTTTTTTTAGTCTTTTATTTTTTGAAACTTGGATAACTACAAATTCTCCTTCTTCGGCTTTTTGGTTTTCGTTATCGGTCATTAAATAAACCATTCCTTTAAAATTAATGATATTAGTAGTGTTTAGCCACTTTTTAACCGGAGCAGTATTGTTTAAAATATCATTATATTTTAATAATTTCTTTTCTTGTACATTTAGCAAAAAACCGATACCAATTAAAAAAAACATTAAAACCAAAGGGGCAAAAATTAGCACGGAATCGTTTTCGTTTGTAATTGATTTGCCTGAAAAAATGAAATAGAAAAAAAATGAAAAAAAAGCCAAAATTCCCAATAAAGGTAATGAAAACTTTAGATATTTTACGGGGTAGTATTCAAATTTTAGTTTTGGATTAATTGAAGGTGTCATATTAAAATTTTAATTGTTTAATTTATTATTAAACAAAATACAAAAAATTTTCGATAATAGTATAAAAAACATTAAAAATTATGATAAGCGAAGTTAAAAGCAAACTGACTAATACAAGCATATCTAATCTTTATGCTTCTACTAAAGTTTCAGATTTTCGAAAACCGGAGGAAAACAAACCTTCCGATAGTTTGGAAATATCTAATTTAGCAAAAGAAATGGCTTCGTATCCTTTTGGACTAAATGCCGAACAGATTGGTAATACCGATAATTATAGTTTTTCGTACAACTATAGTGATGATACGATACTAAATTTAACAGCAAACGGCATTTACTATTCAAAAAAGAAACAGATAAAAACGATGTTTAATTTTACATTCCAAAAAGAGGTGATTGAAAACGGAATTAAAACAAACAAAACTTATGAAGTAAAAATGGAAATGGGTTATACAATTAAAGAT
The DNA here is from genome assembly GCA_937930275.1 of uncultured Ignavibacteria bacterium. Lineage (GTDB taxonomy): Bacteria > Bacteroidota > Ignavibacteria > Ignavibacteriales > Melioribacteraceae > JAEXOD01. The sequence continues at coordinate 10,210 of CALGLM010000380.1, read as the reverse complement.
GAAAAATCGGCAGAAACTAAAAAAAATAAAGAAAGTATAGTTGATTTTGTAAAGCGAATTATTGACAGAGTAATGGAAATAGACAAAGAAGATAAATCACTTATTGCAGGAATTGTTTTAGATAAAGAAGACCTAAAGGAAATGATGAACCTTGAAGGTGAACCCAAAAACGGAAGAAGTTTGCGAGACGTTATTTATATGCTTGTATCGTTTTTACAGCTTAAGCAGTTGTTAGATAAAGACAAAGATAAAGACCAAGTTTTATATGCTCCAAAACGAAAAGAAGAGGATGTTTTAGAAATAAATAAGACAAAAGAAGAAGATTTTGACATGAATTTATCAATAAAAGAATTAGTTAATAAAAAAAATGAAGAGTCAACGTTAAAACAAGAAAAATTAGTAACTACTGATCGGAATAAACCGGAAGAGTAAAAAAGAATCGGCTGCCGATATTTAATTCGCTTTCGACACCAATTTTACCGCCGTTTTTTTCAACAAGCTCTTTACATAATATTAATCCTAAACCGCTTCCTTTTTCACCCGTAGTACCTAAAGTAGTAACGTGCTGATCTAATTTAAATAATTTCGACACAATATCCGGTTTCATCCCTAAGCCGGTATCCGAAACTGAAATCTCTACAAAACTACCTATCGTGTTGGCAGTTACCACAACGGTTTTACCGTCCGGCGTAAATTTAAGCGCATTGGATACTAAATTCCTTATAACAGTATCAAACATATTTTTATCGGCATAAACATATAGATTTGGTTGCGACATATAAGAAAGGTCGATGTTTTTAGACTTTGCATTCTCTTCAAAAAGGGAGATTACGTCTTTGCAAATAATTGATACATCAAGTTTTAAGGGTTGAAACGGCATTCTTCCTGTCTGCATTCTTGCCCAGCTTAATAAGTTTTCCAACAAATTGTAAATACGCTTTGATGTGTTGTGAATAGTATCAATCGATTCTTTTAATTCTTCTCTGGATATATTGTCAAAGTCTTCTTTAATAATTTCGGTATATCCTATTAAAGTAGTAAACGGAGAACGGAGATCGTGTGCAATAATCGAAAAAAAGCGATCTTTGTTTGCATTAAGTTCGCTAAGTTTCTCTTCGCTTTCTTCCAGCTTTAGGTTAAGTTCTACCATTTCATAAGCATGTTGTTCAAGCATATCGCGGCTAAGTGCAATTTCTTCCACATAACGTCTGTGGTCTTCTTCCAGCTTTTTACGCGAAGTGATATCACTTAAAACACCAATTGAGCCGATAACAACACCTTCGTCATTATACCAGGGATTAGAGTGATCTCGTAACCACTTATAGCCGCCAAGTTTGTCTTCTATTAAATAATCGGCATTGTAATCATAAACTTCTCTTTTTTCCCTTTGTTTAATAAGCTCTTGAACACTTGACTCGGTATATGATTCAATTTGTCTGACAATTGATTTAAAACCTACGTTATTAATTTCTGTTAATGAGTACCCGGTAATTTTTTCAAAAGCAGGGTTTAAGTAATCATATTGCATAGTATCGTAACGAAGTCTATAAATTATATCGCCGCTATTTTCGCTAACCATTCTAAACTTTTCTTCCGATTCTAAATAAGCTTTTTGAGCAGCTTTAATTTCGGTTAAATCGGAAATATTAATTAAATAAAAAAATAGCTTGTTTTCGGTTTTTATGGGTATTATTGTTATAAGTGCCGGATACACAATGTCATCTTTTTGTTTTATAATTCCTTCAAAAGGAAGAACTTTATTCCCTTCTTGCAGTAACTTAAACTTTTCGTTAAAGTTATTTATAGTATCATAATCAAAAAAATTAATCTCCGAAAACTGTTTACCCTTAATGTCAGGTTTGTTAACCAAAAGCCACGAAATGACTTTTTTATTCAAATCAACAATTTTAAATGTCTCGTCAAGCAAAATAATGGCTTCCGGAAGTAATTCAAAAATTCTTTTGTACTTTCCTTTTCCGGGTTTCTTTTTTGCTGCTTTTTTGTTATCGGGTTCGGGCAAACTTTCAGTATTTTCCATGTTTGTAAAATTAAATACTTAATTTTTAAAAATTATTTAATTTTAATTATAAAACTATAATTTAACTAAATTTTATTTATAAATGAAACTAAAAAAAATAATACCTTTATTATTTAGATTTTATTTAATATTTTAAAATAACAAATAAAAATTAAAGGGATAGAACAAATGAGATATCTTAAGTATGTTATACCTATGTTTTTAATGTTAGCGGCATGTTCAACCTATAAACAATTATCTCCCGATCCCGAACCGGTTTCAAAGGAACAAGGATTATTACCTATTATGGATGATGACGAAAACTTTGTTCTTAAAGGGGATAAAAAGTATTATATCGAATTCCCAAAAGCGGAATCGGGAAATTTTTATTTAATATTAAGCTCGCCTAACCGTTCATTATTTAATACCTATTTTACCGATTTTTTTGATGACGGTAAAGGAGATATGACGAAAGCTAAAAACGAAAATCAAAATATTGATAGTTTATGGGTTTACAGAATAGGGAAAGAAAAAGAAAAGTATTATTGGGTTATCGAAAAAGTTGAAAAAGAAGAGACGCCTTTGATTCTTAAATATAGATATGCCCCTATATGGAGATTTAAATTTGAAGTAAAGTATGAAGAATATAAAAAAATTCTAACTGATAATAGTACCAATAGAAACATTTATAATGCCATTAGTCTTAATTATAATTTTGGCAATATGGATTTTAAGGGAGAAATTTCCCAACTGGATAATAAAAAGCTGGCTATTGAAGAAATGAATAACGAACTTAACGAGCTTGAAAATATTTTTCCGGACGACTTATTAAATTCCAATGATGTTGCATATCAAAATTATATTGAATTAAAGAAAAATGTTAAAGACGAATTACTCTTTAATAAAAATTATACGTTAATTTGCGAAGTATTCGGAGCTATAGAAAAACAAAATTATAATGAATTTTTGTTAAAAACGGATGAAATGACCGAGTTACTAAGTTATCCTAATAGATTTACAAGCGGAATAATTGAAAGAGCAAAAAAAGATATAGAAAACAAACTTTCCGGTGTTACAAATTTTATTTATAATAAATTACAAAGTAAAAACGATCTTTCTGCTATTGAACTGCCTGCAGATGTTAAAAAAATAGATAATTTGTACAGATTAAGTTCTAAAAATATTCCTGCAGATTTTACTTCGGCGGTAAATTATATAACAAAATTTAATTTACAAGCCGAAAAAATGGAAATCTATTTTAATAAAGAAACCGAAATGAAAGCGGCTTTTAAGAAAACTACAAGTTATCCAAACAACTCGTTTTATCCAAAAATGCTTCAAATTGTAAAAGAGATGAAAAGTATTATTCCAAATGACGAAACGGCAAGTATTAACAAGTTTTCGGATTTGCGAGTTACACAAAATATGAGTAATACTATAGAAAATGCCCGCAGAAACACCGTTAGACTGGAACTTGGTTTCCAAATTGCCGAAGTACTTGTTCCGCGAATTAATCAAGCAAAATCGGAAGAGAGATATAAAGATATAATTAAAATGTTGACCGAAAACAGAGAGTTGGACTATTTATTAAATCAATATCCGGATATTGATAGACTTTATATTGACCAACAAAGAAATTTGGCAAAAAACAGTATGACAAAATACGGATTTGGCAGATGCGAATCAATTTTAAGAAATCTTTATAACGATAACGATTTTGTTAACTTAAAAAATATTTCTTCACGCAAACAACAAGTAGTTGAAGAATTGGAAGACGAATTATTTGAATCGGTAAAACGGGTATCCAAAACAGCTGTCGATTCGTTTGTTTCTCGTAATAGATTGGCTATTAATAACGTACGCGCTTTGTATCAAGATTCTTCTTTTGTGCCTGCATACGATTTAACGTTTTCAACTAAAGGTGCTGGTGATTTGGCTAATAAAAAAGCACAAATTCAAGATTACTTGGATAATATGAAATATAATGAGTTACCCGAAGGAGCTATAAAAGGTATTTATAACGACTTTTTGAAAAACATTAATAATAGAGGTGTGGAAAAAGTAAGAGCAATTGTAGAGCACGGAAGATATTATAAGGGGAACGATAAAACAATAAAATCGATTATAAATGAATGTGATATTAACGTTCCAAAACTTATTAATAAACCAATGGATTACAGAGAGGTTTTTGTTGCTCCGGTAACTACCAACTCCAAAGGTGAAAACGAATATATGTTTAGAATTTTATTAAAAATTCCTTCCGATGCACAATTTCCGGTATTTGATATTAATATAAAATTACCTGATGAAGTTGCAAAAAATGCTGCAGGAAAACAATGGTATGATAAAATTACGATAAATAATAAAATCATTAAAAACGAAGGACGAGTAAAAATAACCGCTCCTATGTCGGGAAATAATTATGAAGCCCAAATTTCTCCGGTTCAAATGGATAAAGACGGTAGAAATGTTCTTGAAGTAAGATTTAAATACCCGGCTTATAAAATATTTAAAGTAAGCGTAATGGCTCAAAAACCGATAATTAAGAAGAATTAATTTACAAGAGGACAAGATGAAAAATAAAAAGATTTATATAATTGCGGCTGTTTCTGTTGTTGCATTAGCGTTAATATTTTATTTTATTTTGCGAAAAGATTTATCGGGAAATATAATTATTCCTTACATTTCACACCAAAAACCGGCTGTTGACCCACATTTGCCTAATGCAAACCCTATTGCCGATAAGCTTGACGAAGTTGAATTTGACGGTTTGTTTAACATATCTGCAAATGCCAGCGGAATAGTGTATGAAGACGGGTTAGGCGAATATTTAGGAATAGACGAAAATAATGTCGTATCTATAAGACTAAAGAAAAATATAAAATGGCACAGCAGTTTTAATGCAAAATTTGACGGAGACGAAGTAAAAATTAGTGAGGGTAATGCGGAATATTTTACGGCTGAAGATTTGTTGTTTACATTAAAAAGAATACAGAACTTAGGAAGTCTGTCTCCCGATTATATTTTGGTATCGCAAGCAATGACAGATATAAATTTTGTAGGTCCCGATGCCGATAATGTTATTAAATTTCAATTTAAAGGGGATAGAATTTGGACGGAACCTGATGTAAAAGAAGTACTATCATTTAAGATATTACCTAAAAACAGCGATTTGAATGCTTTAAATTACAATATAGGCACAAGTAATTATATGCGTATATCAAACGAAAAGAACGAGCCGATGTTCTATAAATCTCCGGTGGGGGTCGCTGAAATTCCATTTGTAAAATTGGCGCCTTTTGTAGATAACAGTACTTTTGCAACCGAATTAAGCAATACAAACATAAACGTGTTACTGGATACGCCGTTCGGAAGTTTGAACTCGATTTTAAGCGATAAAGAAGATTATTTTTATAAGTCAAGTATAAGTACTACATTTTTTGCAATATTGTACAATACACAACGACTGAATATTGAACAAAGAAGAGCGGCAAAATCGTTATTTAACAACCGTAGAATTATAGATAGATTTTTTAAAGTCGGTACTGAGCAACAGCGTAATATTGTTGATTATAAGGGAAATAAAAACAACTACTACGATTATTTGAACTATAGCGTGTTTCCTCACACTTCATATTATTACGAAGAGCAAATTGTTATGCCTAAAGAGGTAGATTATAACGCAAATCTATCTGTATTGCCTGATACTTTAAGAATAGCGGCATGTGTTAATTACGGTTACAGAGAAGAATACAGCGAGTTGATTGATATATTAAACGACCCGAAAATTACAAAAGGAAAAGTTAGGGTTAAAGCCGTACAGAACGAAGATATAAAATCAGGAAATTATGATGCGGTATTAGTTGCATTTACGGGATATAGAAGTAATTTTCTTTTTGATTTGTATGATGTGTTTTTCCGTGAACCCAATTTGGAAACATATAAAATTAACCTAAGAACAAAACAAGGCGAAGACGGAAAAACTATTTTAGATTATTCCGCTTTGCGCGGAAATAACAACTTCTGTAGAATTAATTTAGAAGTAGGAAGTTCGGATATTGATGCATTGCGTCAATTAGCTGATTATATTTATGGTTTTATGTCAACAAGGGAGATAGGAGATAAACAAGCATATGCGGAAAAAATTGATGCACTGGAAAACGATCTCAGTTTAGGTTCATGGTTGTTTTCGGTTCCTTCACTTGCTTATTTCAGTACACAATTTAATCCTAAAAGTATAAATCTATATGGGGTGGCTTCGCAATTAAGTACTATTGAAAAATGGAAAGAAAAAAAGAAGTAACGGAAATAATGAATGAATAGTAAACTTGTTTTAATTTATTTATTTATAATAACCGAAATATTTGCGAGTAACATCGGGAATTATTTAATTTTTGATAATCCAAGTAAACTTGTTATTCTAAATAAATTTAAACAACCGATAAATGAAAAGGAAAGGGGGTTATTTGTTAAAAACAAACCCCTTTTGGTTACAAAACAAAACGGTATTTTAAATGACGGAGTAAGGGGATATACGGAAATTGAAATTAACGGGAATAAATATTATTTGCTTAAAGAGCTTGGCGGTAAATATTATCAGCAAAACGATGCCGGTTTACCAAAAGTATATAATAATAAAAAATATTATTACGATACTTTAAAAATTCTTACAGAAAACGGTAACGGAGTTTTTGAAATTGACAAAAAGACCAAGAAAAAATTAAAAGCGGGAAGTTTGATTATAAGAGTATTTGAAGACGGTAATTTGTATTATGTAAAGTTTTTTGATAATGGTTACGGGTGGATGCAGTTTGGTAAATATAACAAAGATTATGAATTGTTAAAAACGGAGAATATTAATACTAATCGTTTTACAAAATCGCTAATAGCAAAAATAAAGGAATTTTTTAAAAATTCGGATAAATTAAACGAAAAAATATTCAGTGAACTTAATAAAGTAAAAAATAAAAAATTAGATACACCAAAATGGAATTTGTTAATTTCCGATAAACGGATTATTGCTACTTTAAACTATCCGTTAGAAAAATTTAACGAAAGTAATATTCAACTGGTTAATAAACTTGAGACAATAGTTTTAGGTACGGGGCTAAAAGTTAGGTTAAATAAGAATAATATAGAAATAACCGAATAAAATATATGTTAAAAAAAGCTGCGGAACATTTTATAAGTGTATTGTTTGTAACAATTATCTTAATTGTTGTTTATTATGGTTTTTTAAAACAGGAAAAAAAGATTACCTATAAATCCAAGCTTGCAAACGAACTGTTTACAAAACAGATAATTGACTATGGGGATAGTTATGAAAAAGCACTTCTGTTTGATGCACTAAATATTTACTCGCCGGATAGTATTGAACAAAACAGAAATATTATTTATCAAATTGAAGAATTGCAAGCAGAAAAGTTTACCGATGTAAATATGAAATCGGGAGCAGAATATACGGGTTTAAATTTTATTGCAGTAAAAAAAATAATGGGGATGTATTTTTGGTTTTTAGTTATATATGTTATTGCTTTGTTTTTAATCCATTCTTTTGCAAAAACTTTTGCGGTTTGGAAATTTGTGAAGGTGAAGCAAGGTTCGACATCATATTTTGATGACTTTGTTTTAACAATAAAAGAATATCTAAATAATATAGTTCCCTTAAATATTAGGAAAAGGAAATTAAGCGTTGCGTTAAAACTATTCTTAAAGGGATTAATAAAAACAGTTTCATACTTTATAATATTTTCTCCTTCTTATGTGGTGGCTTACTCAATAAAAGGAAGCAGCATTACCGATAGTATTATATTTTTTATAATGCTTGCTGTGTTTACAAACGGTTTACTTATTAATTATTCATATCGATTTTATTCATTGTTAAAAGCGGAAAGTAAAAAAGGATATGTAAATACTGCAATAGTAAAAGGATTAAATAACGACTATAAAACTAAAATGTTTGGTTATAAAAATATTTTAAAATACCACAAAAAATTTTCGGGGCATGTTTTTAGTCATATATACATAAATGCAGTTTACCAAAATATACTAAATATAAAAGAACTATCCGCTTTACTTATAACGGGTATTGTTATTATTGAAATGGCTTTAAATATACAAGGATATTTATGTTATGAAATGTTACAAAATATTCTTTATAAAAATTATGATATCGTAATTTTTATTATATTATTAATATTTGCTACGGTAAAAACTACAGAGTTTTTTGTTGACCTAAAATATAATAACTTAACAAAAAAATATGAAAATAGCTAATTTATTACTATATAAAATTGATAAGCAGCGAGATATAAAGTGGTTCTTGTTTTGGCTTGTCGGAATACAGTTCTTGCTGTTGTGGGATGAATTATTTTTAAACAAACCAGCATTTAGTCTTCTTAAAGAAGCATTTTTAAATTCGTTTGTTATCGGCGGAATTGTAATGTTGCTTGCATTTTTGTTGGCATGGGGATTAATAAATTTAAGACTTGCAATAGAACATGTTTTAAAAGGGTTGTTGCTTAAAGGATTGGATTTTACGATTGACATATTAAAATCAATTCCGCAAATAATTAGCGTATTATTGGGGTATATTTTTATAACTTTGGCAATTACAAAAGAAACGGTTAAAAGCGAATGGGTAATTATAATGCTTATTGCTTTTGTCCTGGGTATTGTAATATTCCCCGAGTTATATGAAACGATGTCCGGTAGAATTAAATATTACAAAAAATCGGATTTTTATAACAGCATGTTAGTCTGCGGAATAAATGAGTATAGAATTATTAATTATGACATATTATTTAAGAACAGTTTAGGCTTTATTATTCATAAGTTGGTTTCGCTATTTGGGGTCGCATTATTTTTACAGTGTAGCATCGATTTTATTATAAGTGTTGGTTTATCCAATGATGTAAGTTTAAGCAATTTTCCGGCAACACTTGGCAATTTACTTGCAAAAATGGATAGTAAACAAGATATTTTGGCGATAGGAAAAAGCATTACTAATCCTTTATATGCAATAAATCTACCGTTTGAACATCTTCAAGGATTAAGTACGGCGTTTATAATTGTGTTTACTCTGTTATGTGTATTTAAAATTTCGGACGGAATAATAAAAAGGATTAGCAGATAATGGAATTGAAGTTTAACATAGAAATAAAAAAAGACGATAAAAAAATTGTTAAAATTGATAAATATACGTTAAGTAAAAATAAGATAACTTTTTTATTTGGTGAAAGCGGTATAGGTAAGTCGTTAATTTCCAAAGCATTATTTGGATTAATTGACTCGGAAGATTTAAATGTAAAAATTAACGGTAGTGCGTATAACGATTATATCACAAATGGTCCGCTAAAACAAGATATTGGCAACGGCTTTTTTGTATTTCAAGAACCTTCTACGCATCTTAATCCTTTAATAAAACTTAATGACCAGTTAGACGAAGGGAATTTAAATGATAGCGAAAGTTATATAGAAGATTTATTGGCGTTATGGAAGGGGAATAATGCCGAAGAAATAAAAAAAATATTGGAAATTTATCCGCGTCCTTACAGACCGAGCGGCGGCGAAAAGCAAAGGGTGCTTTTATTAATGGCGCTAAAAAAAATGTCAATAATAAAAAAAGAACAGGAAAGTGAAACGGCTTTTTTTGTTTTTGACGAACCGACCGGAAGTTTAGATAATTATTATCGAAATTTGTTTTTAACGATACTATTTGAAAAATTTAACGAAATAAAATTTACTTGCACATTTATTACTCACGATTATTCAATTGTTTCGTTTGTTAATAAAAACTTTAAAGGTCTTTATAATAAAATTGAATATGCCGAACTATATAAAAAAGATGAAAATTTATATATTAAAAAATTTACTCCTGATATTTACTTAAATTGGGTTAAAAGCATAGGAGTTAGATTAGAAAACAGAAAAGATTCCACATCGGAAAGAATATTGCTCTTTAATTCGCGATTTACCGTATTTAGCAATATGTTTACTATATTTAAAGATTTTGATTGTAACTATGAACATAATTTGATAATAAATGCGGGTGATATTGTTTATTTAAAAGCCCCGAGCGGTGAGGGTAAAACCACATTGTGTAAAATAATAATGGGCTTAATGAAAGCGGAAAAGTTCTCGTTTACATTCGGAGATTTATCGGTAAATGAAAATAGTGACGTTAATGTTTTT
>CALGLM010000379.1 GCA_937930275.1 uncultured Ignavibacteria bacterium | reverse complement strand
AATAGAAATTTTTTATTACTGTGTGTAACACAATATTTGGCTGAAAAACTTAACAGCACAGTATCAAGAATAATAGAAAATATTAAAAAGCATTATTTTGATAAAGCAAAAGAAGCCTTATCGTTGTATTCTGATGAAATTGAAAAAAATATGCATACAATTAGACTTTTACAACGTGAACTTGAAGATAATAAATTAAAAGCAGGTAAAAAAATGGAGGAAAGAATAAAACTTTCCGAAAGCGAATCGATTGAAAAGATAGCATCCATTGAAAAAAGAATAGAGAATTTGGATAATGACCATAAATTTAATCCTGGTGCTGCATTTAATACTGCTATGATTTATAATATAATTATCTCGTTAATAATTTTTATAATAGGCGGATTTGGCACCGGATTGGGAAATCATGACGGAACGGAGGATGCATTTAACAGTATTTTTACAACAATAATAATTAACGGAACAAAATGGGGAGGCATTGCCTTTTTATTAGGTTTAATTGCTTCTTTTGTTAGCGCTACAAGTACAATATGGGAAAGGAGCAACGAAAAAAACAGACTTATTAAGCAAATAGGGCTTACAAAAATTGTTAAAGAAAGGGAAATTGAAGCAATAAAAGCCGAGTACGATAAATACATTACTCAATTTGATAAAAACTTTACTGATAGAATACGTACTTTGGAAAATACAAACGAGAGAATAAGTAAAGAAAAAATTGAAAAATCGCAAGAATTATATGCGGATGCTAACGAAAAAATTAAAGACATAAGCATATATCTTGAGTCAATAAAAGTTGCCGGTGTTTAAGTTTATATAGAATTAGTAAATATAAATGCAATGGTTAAGGGGAATTAATTAATTTTTAATTTATTAAAAAATTTTTATTTTGTATCCAAATTTGTTATAAACGGAAAAAATAATAAGTTTAAATGTTAAATTAAAATTAATTTGTTATGAACTTAGAAATAAACGATATTACCAAATTGCTTTTAATAAGTGAAAAAGAGATTAAAAACCTTATTAAAAATAAAGAAATTCCAAATATTGTGCTTAACGATAAACACCTTTTTAATAAGCAACAAATAATTGAATGGGCACTAACAAAAAATCTTACATTAAATATTGGCAATAGCGATAAGTTAAGCGAATATAATATTAGTACAATTAATAACTTACTATCAGAAAAATCGTTTTATTATTATTGTGATTTTAACGAAAATAACTATATTGATAAAATGACCGACTTGCTTAATATTGATGCTGATAAAGAAATAATATCGGCATTATTGCACAATCGCGAATCGCTAATGAGTACTTCGATAGGAAACGGAATTAGTCTTCCGCATCCGCGAGTACCAATTTTATTGGGACAAGAAAAACCGTTAGTAAATTTCTTTTTTACTAAAGAACCTTTGAAAATTGATTCGATTGACGGAAAACCGGTTCACACGTTTATTTTAATTATATCTCAATCAATTAAACAACATTTAAGCATTTTAGCGCATTTAGGATATCTTTTATCTAAAGAATTATTTAGGTTTGCGTTGGAAAAAAGATTAAATTATATAGAAATTATTGATATTATTATTAAAACAGAAGAGGAGAAAAATAATAATAGATGATAGATTTTTTACAACCCGGCTCTTCTTTTTATAATGCTACGTATATAATTCAATTATTATCGCTAATATTTATATTTTTAAAAAGCGATAAAAAGTTCTTATTTTATTCAAATTCTACTTTGGTTTTAGGTCTAAGTCTTAGCTTAATTTGCACAATATTTTCTTCCTTAACCGGATACGGCTATTTTAGTGACGAAAGACCTTATTGGAATTTTTTAAGGTTTGATAATTTAAGCCAATTCTTTTTATTTGTTATACAGTTGGTTGCAATACCCGTAAGTATATATAATTTTTCATACTTAAAAGGTTATATTGAAGAAGGGAAAAAAATAAAAACGGTTTTTGTCTTTTATATATTGTTATTATTATCTACTCAATTAGTAGTTGTAGTAAACCACGCAATAATGTTTTTAATAGTATGGGAAATAATGAGTTTGACCGGTTATTTTGCTATGCTATTAGAAAAAGAAAAAAGCGAAGTTCAAAAAGGGAGCTTTTATTATTTTGCAGCTTCACATGTAATAGTTTTTTTGTTATATATAATGTTTTTTATCTTAAAACAAGATAGCGGAAGTTGGTTTTTTACTGATTTTTTAGTCGGAGACGTAAATACTCAAATTGCCGTATTTTTATTGGCATTTTTAGGATTTGGAATAAAAGCCGGCTTTATGCCTTTTCATTTTTGGTTACCTCAAGCCCATCCTATTGCTCCTTCTTTTTTAAGTGCTTTTTTATCCGGAGTAATAATTAAACTCGGAATTTACGGAATTATTCGCTCTTTTTTATTTTTGGCAAATTTACCCGAGTTTTTTGCTTGGATTGTAATTGCTATTAGCTTATTTAGTGCAATTATGGGTGTATGGTACGCATTGGCACAACATGATATAAAACGTTTATTAGCATATCACTCGGTTGAAAATATAGGAATAATAGGACTTGGAATAGGAATAGGAATGCTGGGTGCAGCAAAGCAAATTCCTTCTATAGAAGTACTCGGATTTGGAGGTGCATTGCTTCACACTCTAAATCATGCAATATTTAAGAGTTTATTATTTTTAGGAAGCGGAACAATTTACCATAATTTAAAAACTCGTAATATTGAACTTATGGGGGGAATTGTTCACAAAGCCAAATATTTAACATTTATGTTTTTAATAGGGTCGGTTGCTATAAGCGGTCTTCCTCCGTTTAACGGGTTTATTAGCGAGTTTATTATTTATTCCGGATTATTTAAATCCGCTGCCGAAATAAAACAATATTACCCAATTATTATGTTAACTTTAGTAGTTGGGTTAGCTTTTGTAGGGGGGCTTGCCGTAGCATGTTTTACAAAAGTAAATTCTATAATGTTTTTAGGAGCCGAACGTAAAGAAATTAAAAAATTTGAAACAAGTATTACGGAAAAAATATCGTTTTCTTTTCTTGCATTCTTTTGTATTGTTATAGGATTTTTTCCGCATCCTTTTGTAGGCGTAGTTAATAATGCCGTTATTTCTGTTTTTAATTTAAGGTATAACGCAGCTGATTTAGTTGACATTAATTGGGTATATTTCACATCAATATTTTCTTCTATAGCAATAATTATATTTATTGTATATTTTATAAAGTTACGGGCTGAACTTAAATTCGGAAAACGAGTTTCGGATGCATGGGGATGCGGATACACAAACCTTAACAACAGAAT
>CALGLM010000378.1 GCA_937930275.1 uncultured Ignavibacteria bacterium | reverse complement strand
AAGGTGAAATGGACTTTAAAATTGAAAATGCCTATCCAAATCCTTTTAATGCTTCAACTAATTTAAGTTTTTCACTTAATAACACTGCAGATGTAAAAATAACAATATTTAATATTTTAGGGCAAGAAATTTGTGTTTTACAAAACGGAATGTTAAATTCAGGTAAATACAATATTAAATTTGAAAATAATCAGATATCAACCGGAATTTATATTGCAAATTTCAAAATAAATAGCAAAATTTACAATTTAAAATTATCTTTAATTAAATAAAAGAGGTGCATAGTGGCTTCATCACTAAACAAAGTTATGTTAATAGGAAATTTGGGAAGAGACGCCGAAACACGTTTTACACCAAATAATTTATCAGTATCAAATTTTTCAATTGCAGTTACTCGCAGTTATAAAGGAAAAGATGACCAATGGCAGAATGAAACTACGTGGATTAATGTTGTTGCTTTCGATCTATCGGATTATTATAAATCAGCATTAAGAAAAGGGAAGAAAATATACGTTGAAGGCCGTTTGTCTATTCGTGTATATACTGATAGAGACGGAATTAAAAAATATTTTACCGAAGTAATTGCAGAAAAAATTATTCCTCTTGAAGCTAAAGAACAAAGTGGCGAAACAAGCGGAAATTTAAGCGATTCTCAACCTGAATATAAAACAGATTTGCAGAGTAGCACTAATACTGCAGATGACGGTTTACCGTTTTAATTTGATATGTTTAACAATTTGAGGTAACAATATTTTTTGGATACCGAAACTATATATAAATTATTATTTTTAATTGTATTAATACTTGCCTCAGGTTTTTTTTCAGGTTCTGAAGTTGCATTATTTTCGTTTGACCGAAAAAAAATTAAAGAGATAAAAAAAGGAAATAAATATATCGGTTCTTCTTTGGGTTATCTATTAGATAACCCAAGAAATCTTTTAGTAACAATATTAATAGGTAACACGTTAGTTAATGTGTGGGCATCTGTTATATCTGTAAAACTTGCTTATACTATGGCTATTAATTTTAGGTTGGATTTTAATATTATTGTTACTATTCAAATTATTGTATTAACGATAATTATTCTAATTTTCGGCGAAATATTCCCCAAACTAATAGCTTCTAAATTTAGCACGGCAATTTCTAAATTTGTAGCAATTCCTTTATATTGGATAAGTATAATTTTATATCCGCTGTCAAAAACAATCACAGAGTTAATAAATATAAGTACGTCAAAATTTAAAATTGATAAATCATCTACGGCAATTTTATCCAGCGAATTTACGGATTTAGCAAGTCTTGGCGTAGAAACGGGAACAATTGAAGAAGAAGAACAAGAACTTATTGACGGAATTGTTTCTTTCAGAAGTGTTACTGCAAGAGAGGTTATGACTCCTCGCGTAGATATGGCCGCAATTTCAACAGAATTTACTTTTGAAGAAGTGATAAATTTAATTACAGAATCCGGTCATAGTAGAATTCCTCTTTTTGAAGGGAACTTGGATAATATTATCGGAATCATTTATGCAAAAGATTTACTTCCATATTTAACCGATAAAAAAATTAGAGAAGAAATATCGCTTGTAAAAATTGCTCGCAAACCTATGTTTATTCCCGAATCAAAAATTATTAGTGATTTAATGCATGAATTTCAGAGTAAAAATATGCATGTCGGAATTGTTGTTGATGAATACGGAGGAACAGCCGGTCTTGTATCTTTAGAAGATATACTTGAAGAAATTGTCGGAGATATTAAAGATGAATACGATAAAGAAGAAACAGAAATAATTAAATTATCCGAAAACTCGTATGAAGTTCTTGGTAAAGTGCCAATATCAGAAATTAACGAATTACTTGAAATTGATCTTTCTTCCGAGACCGATGATTATGACACTGTAGGTGGTTTTATTTTTACTCACACGGGAACAATTCCGGAAGTCGGATTGACATTTGATTATAACGGCATAAATTTCACAGTAAAAGAAGTTGAAAATAAAAGAATAAATAAGATTTTAATAAAAATCTTAGATAATAATGATAACCAGGAAAATGAAGATGAGAGATAATAAAAAAACCGAATTAAAGGTTGGTCTAACTGTATTTTTAGGTATATTAATTACCCTTTGGATTATCGGTTGGGCTAAAAACTCATTTTTATTTAGCGAAACCAAACCTTTAGCAGTCGAATTTAACTCGGTAGCAGGGTTAAATGTTGGAGACGGTGTTTATATTAACGGAGTAAAAAAAGGTTTAGTTACTAATATTAAATTAGAAAAAAATTCTATCCTTGTACATTTAACTTTTGACTCACCTGTAAAACTTACAAAGGACGCAACATTTAGCATAATGATGTTAGATTTAATGGGGGGCAAGAAAGTTGAAATTACAAACGGCTATTCAGATCAATATATGAATTTTAATGAAACGCAAAAGGGGACTTTTGCCGGAGATGTTTCAACAGCAATGGCAGCTTTAGGTTCGGTTCAGGACGAATTAGTTACTATTATTAAAGATGTTAAAGTTTCGCTTGATAATATTAACGGGGTTTTAACAGACGCAGAATTAAAAACAAACTTGAAGTCAACAATTGTTGAAGCAAGACAGATGTTACAAAAAATAAATTCATTAATAAATATTAATAAAGATAATATAGCAACATTAATTGAAAACAGTAATAAATTAGTAAAAAATACCGATAATTTTATTTCGAATAATGATAAAGAAATCAGCAAATCCATTGAAAATTTGAATAAGCTATTAAAAAATTCTGATAGTTTAATGGTTAAATTAAATAAAATTAGTGACGAAACAACAGCCAAAAAGAATAATATCGGTAAACTTCTTTATGATGAAGATACGTATAAAAAACTTCTTGATACACTTGAAAAAATTGATTTATTAATTGATGAGTTGAATAGCCAATTGAAAGGAAAAGGATTAAATGTCGATTTATTCTAAAGTACTCTGTATATTTTTAATAATAACAATAACAATAAGTGCGGCGGTAGAACCGGAAAGAGGGAAAAACGGAATGGTTGTTTCCGCAAGTTCTTTTGCAACCGAAGTAGGCGTTGAAATATTGAAAAAAGGAGGCAATGCAGTAGATGCTGCCGTAGCAGTTGGTTTTGCATTAGCCGTTACTTATCCTGCAGCAGGAAACATAGGCGGTGGCGGGTTTTTCGTAATTCATTTGCCGAACGGTGAAAATACGACTATTGATTTTAGAGAAAAAGCACCTCTAAAAGCTCACAAAGATATGTTTTTAGATGAAAACGGAAATTTTATTAAAAAGTTAAGTCAAACAGGAATGACATCCAGCGGTATACCCGGATCGGTTGCCGGATTAATTTATGCATTAGAGAAGTACGGATCACTCCCGTTAAGCGAAGTAATTCAACCGGCTATTGATTTGGCAGAAAACGGAATTAAAGTCGGGTACAGATTAGCTAACTCTATTAACCAGTACAATGAATCTTTTAATAAAAACGAATATTCTAAAAATATTTTTACGGATAACGGAAAAAAAATAAATGAAGATTTTTTGCTTATTCAAAAAGATTTAGCAAAGACTTTAAGATTGATAAAAGAAAAAGGGATTTCTGGATTTTACGAAGGAGAAACAGCCGAATTATTAGTTAAGCAATCCGAAAAATATAAAGGATGTTTTTCAATAGAAGATTTATTAATGTATAAACCGATTGAAAGGAACCCTATAATAGGTGAATACAAAGGATATACTATCGTTTCTATGCCTCCGCCGTCCTCAGGAGGTATTGCATTAAATCAGGCATTAAACATTTTATCAAACTTCAAAATTGACAAACCGGATTGGGGAAGCAGCAGTTATGACCATAAGTTAATTGAAACCCTAAAGTATGTTTATGCCGATAGATCTAAATTCTTAGGAGACGAAGATTTTGTTAAGGTTCCAAAAGATAAGTTGCTATCCAAAAATTATGCGGCTGAAATTTTTCATAAAATTAATAACACTGCAACAAGTTCAGAAAATATTTTACCTGGCACTTTTAGCGATAACGAGAGTAAAGAGACTACTCATTATAACGTGATGGATAAAAACGGAATTGTTGTAAGTGCTACAGTAACATTAAATTCATCCTATGGGAATAAAATGCTTGTGGAAGGTGCAGGTTTTTTAATGAATAACGAAATGGATGATTTTAGTGCGAAACCGGGAGAACCAAATCAATTTGGTCTTTTGGGTAATGAAGCAAATTCAATTCAACCCGGTAAAAGGATGCTAAGTTCAATGACTCCTACAATTGTTCTAAAAGATAATAAACCATTTTTATCGATTGGTTCACCCGGAGGCTCTACAATAATAACTGTTGTTTTGCAGGTTTTATTAAATGTTTTAGAATTTGATATGAACATTAGTGAAGCAATTGATGCTCCAAGGATACATCACCAGTGGTTTCCGGATTTAATAGAGTATGAACCTCGTTCAATAGTTAAAGATGTTGAACTTATTCTAAAATCAATGGGACATAAATTTGGTGAAGAAACATCTTTAGGACGTGCTGAAGGAATTATGTACGATTATAAAAGTCAAATGTTTTTTGGTGCCACAGATCCAAGAGGATTCGGCAAAGCGATGGGATACTAAAATGATTATAGGTGTAGGAATTGACATAATTGAAATTGACAGAATAACAAAAAGTATTGATCGATTTGGTAATTTATTTATTAACAAAATTTTTACTAAGACGGAAATAGAATATTGTGAGTCTAAAAAAAACAAATTTCAACACTATGCAGCACGTTTTGCCGCTAAAGAAGCTATAATCAAAGCATTTTCGGCAAGTAAATTAAACGGTTTTAGTTGGCAGGATATGGAGATATATAATGAACCGGACGGTACACCTAAAACAAATATTTATGGTAAAATGGGTGAGTTTTTAGGAAAAGAGAAGGATTTACAAATTTCACTAAGTCATTCTGACAATTATGTTGTTAGTTATGCAGTTTTATTTTATAAATTAAAACCATAATTGCAAAATAGTTGTTTAAGCAATAAAAGAAAGGATACAATTGAACGATAAAAGAGTAATAATTGCCATGAGCGGCGGAGTTGATTCTTCAGTTGCAGCAGCATTGTTAGTAGAACAAGGATTTGAAGTTATTGGCGTTACCATGAAAACTTGGGGCTTTATGGAAGTAGGCGGTGCTCCGAAACACGAAAGCGGATGTTGCTCGTTAGATGCAATTTTTGATGCCAAAAGCGTAGCCAACAAGTTGGGAATTCCACATTATACATTTGATTTTACAGAGAGTTTTGAACGTGAAGTTATTGATAATTTTGTTGACGAATATTTAAAAGGAAGAACTCCGAATCCGTGTGTAATTTGTAACAGAAAAATAAAATGGGAAGAATTACTTTTAAAAGCAGATAGCTTAGATGCAAAATATGTTGCAACCGGACATTATGCAAAAGTAGTTTTCGATGAACAACACGGAAGATATAAATTAAAAACAGGTCTTGATAGCAATAAAGATCAATCATATGCATTATGGGGATTAACTCAAGAAAGTTTAAGTAGAACAATTTTTCCTCTTGCCGATTTTACAAAAGAGGAAGTTAGAACCCTTGCTGATAAATACAAATTAAGAACGGCAAAAAAACCGGACAGCCAAGAAATCTGTTTTGTAGCAGATAATAACTACCACAGATTTTTAAATGAACGATCACCTGAAATAATTAAACAGATTAAGGAAGGAGATTTAGTATATAAGGGAAAAGTTGTAGGGAAACATAAAGGAATTCCGTTTTATACAATCGGACAACGAAAAGGGCTTGGAGTTACTTTTGGAAAACCGGCGTATGTAACAGAAATAGACTTTCAAAACAATAAGATATTTGTCGGAGATAAAGAGGATTTACTTGCCGCTAAAGTTACTGCAAATGAAATAAATTATGTAAGTACTGCTTTATTAAATAAAGAAGAAACAGTTTTTGCAAAAATACGGTATAAAGATGTAGTTACTAAAGCAAAAGTTATTTTAAGCACTGAAGAAGAAATAGTGTTGGAATTTTTAGAGCCAAAGCTATCTATAACACCGGGACAGTCGTTAGTAATTTATGATAAAGATGGTTATGTACTTGCAGGCGGATTAATAAACAAATAAATTATAGTGAGGTAAATCTTCGAAAAACCGAATAATAACGGAAATGCACTAAATGCAAAAGTTTTAGTGTTAAATCAGACGTTTGAACCTTTATCAATTTGTTCGGCAAAAAAAGCATTAATATTAATAATACTTAACAAAGCAGTAATGTTAGCTCCAAACGATAAAAAATCAATTAATTCGGTAGAAAAAGATTTTCCGCTGCCAAGTATAATCAAATTAAATTACTTTGTTAATAGACCATACAAAAAAGTATATTTAACAAGAAAAAATGTATTAAGAAGAGATAACTATAAATGCGCTTATTGTGGACGAAGCGATTTGCAATTAACTATAGACCATATTAAACCAAAATCAAGAGGCGGATTAGACGATTGGGAGAATTTAGTTACGGCTTGTATTAAATGCAACAACAAAAAAGGGGATAGAACACCCGAAGAAGCTGATATGAAACTTAAAATTAAACCATTTAAACCAACCCATCTTACATTTTTAATAAATAGTTGCGGCAGAGTAAGCGAGCAGTGGAAGCCCTATTTATTTGTTAAATAAATAAATCAATTATTCAACTTTTTAAGGTCTTTTTGCTAATTATTAAAATTAATTAATAAATAGACTTACAAGAATCATAAAAATTTGTTAAATTTAAGTTTATTTAAAAATTATTTTGTGAATTATGGCTAAAAAAAGAATATTAAGCGGAATGCGTCCTACCGGCAAATTACACATCGGTCATTATGTGGGAGCTTTGGAAAATTGGATTAAACTTCAAGATGAGTATGAAAGTTTTCATCTTATAGCGGATTATCATGTATTAACAACATCGTTAGAGTGTGCTGATGTTTATAATAATACAATTGAAATGGTAATCGATTGGCTTGCTTCCGGATTAGATCCGGTTAAAAGTCCGATCTTTCGTCAGTCTGCAATTAAAGAACATACAGAACTTTTTTTAATTTTTTCTATGTTAATTACATCTGCTCGTTTAGAAAGAAATCCGACATTAAAGGATCAAGTAAGAGACTTAGATTTAGAAAATGTTACATACGGACATTTAGGATACCCCGTGTTACAAGCTGCAGATATATTACTTTATAAAGGAGTTGCCGTTCCCGTTGGAGATGACCAAGTTCCTCATGTTGAAATTACACGTGAACTTGCAAGAAAATTTAACAACCAATATGGCTTAACATTTCCAGAACCTGAACCTGTATTAACAAAATTTTCAAGATTAATGGGATTAGACGGAAATGCAAAAATGAGTAAATCACTTAATAATACAATTTTATTGAGTGATAAACCTGAAGAAGTAATTTTAAAACTAAAAAAAGCAAAAACGGATCCTGCGAAACTTAGAAAAAATGACCCTGGACATCCCGAAGTATGCTTAATTTTTAATTATCAACAACGCTTTAATCCTGAGATAATTAATGAAATAGAAAGTGGGTGTAGGTCAGGTTCACTTGGCTGTGTTGATTGTAAATTAAAATGTGCAGCAAAAATGAATGATTTTCTTGCTCCGATATTAGAAAGGCGATATGAACTTGAGAAGGATTTGGATAAAGTTAAAGAAGTTATTGCGGACGGCGAAAAACGAGCTAAAATTGTTGCAGAAACAACTATGTCCGAAGTTAGGAAAAACATGGGAATAGGTTAATTGTATAAAATTATTTTACCCCACTTTGAAGGTCCGTTGGACCTACTGTTGTTTTTTATTAAAAGAGATGAATTGGATATTTACGATATTCCTATTTCAAAAATCACAAAAGATTTTATGGAATACATAGCTTTAATAAAACAACTGGATTTAGAGGTTGCGGGTGATTTTATACTTATGGCTTCAACATTAATGCAAATAAAAGTTAAGATGCTATTACCGCGGGAGAAGGATGAAGCGGGTGAAGAAATTGACCCTCGTGCAGATTTGGTAAATGCATTATTAGAGTATAAAAGATATAAAGAAATGTCTGAAGAACTTTCTTTCTTTGAATCTGATCAACGCAAGTTAGCATATAGAGGAAACTACGAGTACGACGAAAGAGAGACTTATACAGATATGCAAAAGTTATTAAAAAATATTACTTTATATGACTTAATGAAAGCATTTAAACAAGTATTAATGGAGCGTCCCAAAGAAATTGTTCATCAAATAAAGAAGCTAAATGTATCAATTGATGAACAAATTGATTATATACTCGATAAGGTTCAAGCTGCAAAACAACTAAACTTTATTGAATTGGTAAAAGAAATGCATGAAAAAATAAGAATAATTGTTACATTTATTGCCATGCTTGAATTAATAAAAGCAGGTAAAATAGGATTAAAAGAATCTCCCAACTTTAATGATTTTATAATTTACGGTTTGGCAGATGGATAATATATATTTACCGATAATTGAAGCGTTAATTTTTTCTGCAGAAGAACCTTTGACTACAAGTGAAATTGCAAAAGCTATTAAAGAAATTGACGGCGAAGATATTAAAGATGAAGAAATTGAATTTGCTGTTGATAACTTAAATGAAAAATATAAAACACAAGAAATTTCTATAAATATTTTACGAGTCTCAAACGGATTTTTATTTGCAACTAAACCGGAATATGCAAAATATGTCGGATATCTATCTTCTGAAAAGAGTAGCAGAAGATTAAGTCAAGCTGCATTAGAAACACTTGCAATTATTGCATATAAACAACCAATCACTAAACCGGAGATTGAAGCCATAAGAGGCGTAAACTCAGATTATATGATAAATACGCTACTCGAAAAAAACTTAATCACGATAAAAGGAAGAGCAGAAACAATAGGAAGACCGTTGCTTTATGTAACGACCGATACTTTTTTAATTTATTTTGGTTTAAATAAACTATCTGACTTACCTAAACCAAGAGAAATTGAAGAAATTATGCAAGATGCAGATTTTCAAGAACAAAAACGAAAACTTTTAATGAACCAAATAGAAGAGATAGCCGAAAATGAAACAAACGAAGAATCCGAATCTGATTCGATTGAATAAATTTCTTGCCGATGCAGGAATTGATAGCAGACGCAAAGTTGAAGAATTAATAACAACGGGAAGAGTTGAAGTTAACGGAAATACCGTATTAGATTTATCGGCAAAAATAGATACGGAAATTGATGTAGTTTCTGTTGACGGTGAAAAAGTAAAAGAAGAAAAAAAAGTTTATTTTTTATTAAATAAACCAAAAGGATATATAACAAGTAGATCTGATGAAAAAAATAGACCAATAGTAATTGATTTAATAAAAACCGATAAAAGAATTTTTCCGGTAGGTAGATTAGATCGTGATACTACTGGATTATTGATTTTAACAAATGACGGTAATTTTGCAAATATTTTTATGCACCCAAAACACGATATTGAAAGAGAATATGTTGTAAAATTAGATAGAGATTTGTTAGACCATGATAAAGAAAAATTATTATCCGGTGTTTACCTTGATAAAAAGAGAAGTACTTTTAAAAAATTATATTCAAAAGCAAAAAAATCAAATAGAATTTTTAATGTAGTAACTACCGAAGGTAGATATCATTTTGTAAAAGAAATGTTTAAGGCACTTGGTTATCATGTTCAACAGTTACAAAGAATTAGAGATCGGAAGAGCGTCGTGTAGGGAAAGAGTGTAGATCTCGGTGGTC
>CALGLM010000377.1 GCA_937930275.1 uncultured Ignavibacteria bacterium | reverse complement strand
ATTACGATTAATGATTTTAGAATTGCGGGCGGTTTAATTTTATTAATTTTAAGTATTAATGATATACTCAGTTCTTCCGAAACACGCCGTAACCCCGGTACACATATAGGAGTAGTGCCGTTAGGTATTCCCTTAATTATGGGACCGGCTGCTTTAACAACTATTTTGATTATTGCAGATAAACACGGAATACCTTTAACGTTATTTTCAATTACGGCAAATTTTATAATTATATTTCTTGTTTTAACAAATGTTAAGCTAATAACCAGATTTATAGGAGAAGGAGGTGCTAAGGCTTTTGCCAAAGTTGCCTCGTTATTGCTATCGGCTTATGCAATTATGATGATTAGAGAAGGTATTATTCAAGCTATTAAGGAATTCAGATGAACTTAGAATTGTTAGATAAAAACGTTTTGGTTACTGCTGCAAGTAAAGGAATAGGTTACGCAATAGCTAAGCAGTTTGCTTTTGAAGGAGCAAAAATTGTAATATGCTCTGCAAATGAAGAAAATATTAAAACTGCAGTCGAAAAAATAAAATCTATTTGCGGAAATACTAACGTTTGGGGCACTGTTTGTAATTTAAATAATAATGACGAGTTGTTAAAATTAATTGATTTTACAAAAGAAAAATTTGGTAAAAT
The DNA here is from genome assembly GCA_937930275.1 of uncultured Ignavibacteria bacterium. Classification (GTDB taxonomy): domain Bacteria; phylum Bacteroidota; class Ignavibacteria; order Ignavibacteriales; family Melioribacteraceae; genus JAEXOD01. The sequence continues at coordinate 7,733 of CALGLM010000377.1, read as the reverse complement.
TGATATTTTAGTAAACAATTGTGGCGGACCTACTCCGGGATTTTTTGAAAATTTGAACGAATCTGATTGGGATTATTCATACAACCAAGTTCTTAAAAGTGCGATGAAACTTATCAAGTTTGTATTGCCGGATATGAAAGAAAATAAGTTTGGTAGAATTATAAATATTACATCCATATCGGTTAAACAACCGGTTGATAATTTATTACTCTCAAATACTTTCCGCAGCGGGTTAACGGCTTTTGCCAAAACAATTAGTAACGAACTTGCTCCGCATAATATTACGGTCAATAATATTGCCCCCGGTTATACATTAACTGATAGATTTAAACAACTAATAACTTTTCGAGCAAATACTGCCGGTGTAAGTTATGACGATATGGTAGTAAAAATGAGCAGTGACATTCCGATGAAACGTTTTGCTAACCCCGATGAAATTGGCAATTTAGCTGTATTTTTGGCATCACCGGTTGCAGGTTATATTACTGGAACAACAATTAATGCAGACGGCGGTTATACCAAGTCCACTTACTAATAGGTTTTTATGAAGTATGAAGTTGAAATTACTATAAAACCCGAAGAAATTAATAATTTCGAACTTCATAAAAATATAGTTTCGGATTATTTGAAAATTCGCAAAGAAGAACTTAGCGGTTTGCTTCTTCTAAAAAAGTCAATTGATAGCAGAAAAAAGCCCGTCTATAAATTAAAATATGCTGCATTCATTAATCAAGCAGTTGAAGACTTGTATGTTGAAACCGAGTTTAAACAGTGTAAAGGGGATAAAAAAGTTATTATTATCGGCAGTGGTCCTGCCGGATTATTTGCCGGATTACGTTTTCTGGAATTTGGGATAAAACCAATTATATTTGAAAGAGGTAAAGATGTAAGGGGTCGTAGGAGAGATTTACGAAATATTCAACAATTCAATATTGTAGATGAAAACTCTAATTATTGCTTTGGAGAAGGGGGAGCCGGTACTTATAGTGACGGCAAATTATATACGAGATCTGATAAACGCGGAAATGTAAAAAAAATATTGAATTTATTAGTACAACATGGTGCCGATAAAGATATTTTGATTGACTCACATCCTCATTTAGGTTCAAACAAACTACCTAAAATAATCGAAAACATAAGACACTCAATTATTAAATTTGGCGGTGAAATACATTTTGAAAGCAAGGTGACAGATTTTTTAATAAAAGATAGACGAATTCGTGGTGTTATAATTAACAACCGTGAAGAATTTAGTGCGGAGCACGTAATTTTAGCTACAGGGCACTCCGCAAATGATATATATGAGCTTTGTTTTAAACATAACGTTTTACTTGCTGAAAAAGATTTTGCAATTGGAGTTAGAATAGAACATCCGCAAGGTTTAATAGATAGCATTCAATATAAATGTGATATTAGAAGTGTTTATTTACCTGCAGCAAGCTACAATTTGGTAACGAAAGTAGATAATACCGGTGTTTTTTCGTTCTGTATGTGTCCCGGGGGAATTATTATTCCTGCATCCACAAAGCAAAATGAACTTGTGTTGAACGGAATGTCGGTATCAAAGCGAAATTCGCCTTTTGCAAACAGCGGATTTGTAACATCAGTTAATAAAACGGATTTTGCTAAAGAGGGGTTTAACGGACTAAGAGCCGGTTTAAATTATAGGAGCAAGATAGAACATAAAGCTAATGTGTGCTCCGGATTTACTCAAAAAGCTCCCGCACAAAGAGTAGTTGATTTTATAAACAAAAAAGTTTCAAATAATTTACCGAAGACTTCTTATATACCCGGAATAACACCGGTTGATTTGGATGAAGTTTTACCTCGGTTAGTAGTAAAAAGGCTTAGACAAGGTTTAATTAACCTTAAACAAATGATGCCTCGGTTTATTACTAATGAAGCTATTATGCTTGCTCCCGAAACACGTACCTCTTCTCCGTTAAGAATAGTTAGAGACGAAAGTTATATGAATCCTAATGTTTACGGGTTATATCCGATTGGAGAAGGAGCAGGATATGCGGGCGGAATAGTTTCTGCCGCTCTTGACGGTCAAAATTGTGCAACAAAAATTATTGATATTTTATAAGTATTATTATAATTAATTTTAAAATAATAGCAATGTAGTTTACTTACTTAGCAAAATATAGCTCCCCCTATCTACAAAATTTGAGAAAGGGGGAGATACAAGGTGTGTAAGCTAAATTATAATTTTATTTTAGACTTGAACAGACTATTAATATATTATTCTTCAACAACTTTATAAACCGAATCTAATGCCGAACCGTCAACCCATTTAATAATTGCAACAACATTATCTTTATCTAAATTTGGCTTAGATGATGGGATACCACAAATAGAATCTACTTCTTTTTTAATTTCTTTAAGAGTCTTAAAAGGTAAAGATGATTTTTCAACTGCCTTTATTAAGTCTTTTCTCTTGGGGTTTATTGCAATTCCCCGTTCGGTAACAATAACGTCAATTAATTCTCCCGGTCCGCATAAAGTTGTAACATTATCTACAATTACGGGAATTCTATCTCTAAAAGAGGGAACAGCCAAAATTGTGCATTTAGAAAATAGACAATTTTGCCATCCGCCAATTCCGTGTAGTAAATATCCGTCTGAATGAGTAACAACATTTGCATTAAAGTTTAAATCCACTTCGGTTGCGCCCAAAACCACTGCGTCAATTATTGAAGCAAAGTTCCCTTTTCCATGATAATTATAACTGGTAAAAGGGCTTGTATTAACGTGATTGTGGTTCTCCCTCATAGAACGCACACCTTCTAAATCGAAAGTTTGTCCGTCAAGAATGTAGTCTGTCAGTCCTTCTTCAAGCATTTCGACTAAATACTTATTGCTGCCGCCTCTTATAAAACGTGCTTTAATTCCTTTTTGCTTCATTTTTTCTTTTAAAAAGATTGCAAATGCTAAGCTTGTACCACCTGCACCCGCTTGAAACGAAAAGCCGTCTTTCATAATTCCGGCATCTTCAATAAATTGAGCTACATATTCTGCTATTAGTAATCTATCTGGACTCTTTGTAACTTCGGTTGTACCGGAAACAATTTTAGAACTATCTCCCAAAGATTCAATTTGTACTACATAATCAACATTGTTTCCCTGTATTTGCCAAGGATAACAAGGAAACGGAACTAAGTTATCTGTAACAACAATAACATTATCGGCATATTCGCTATCTGCTAAAGCAAAACCGATTAATCCGCTGGCAGAAGGTCCGGTAACTCCGTTAGCATTTCCAAAAGGATCTGCTGTTGGAGCAGCAATAACTGCAATATCAATATGTACCTCGCCGTCTTGTACTGCTTGATATCTGCCGCCGTGTGAGCGGAGCACGCCTATACCTGACATTTTACCTATGCTTGTGTACTTTCCTAAAGGTCCGTTCATACTTCCTTCAATATGATGTATAGTTCCGTCATCAAGATAGGGGATTAAATGTTCATGACAAGGAAAACTTGCACTCGGAAACCATCTTATATTTTTAATGCCTAACTCTTTTAAGATATCAAATAGATAGTTTGTAAGTATGTCACCGTTCCGCAGATGGTGATGAGTAGATATTGTCATCCCGTCTTTAATACCGGATTTAATTAATGCTTCTTTTAAGCTTGCTACTACTTTGTTTCCGTCTAAAGGATAGTTTGCACAACTTTTAATAGGCGGCTTTGCTTTATAACCTTTAGGTATATATTTACCAACTCCCATGTAAGGAATTTGCTTAACTCCGTTTGCTATTTCCGGTATTAACCTGCCGGCAGCATTTTTAATCATTTTCATAATTTACTCAGATTTAATTAAACTAAATTATAGCACTTCTTGCCAGTTTTCGGAAATCAACTTATTTTTAATTGCAAGGTTAATCGTGTTAATAGCACGTTTAACAACCGGCGGATCAATCATTTTGCTGCCCAAAGAAACAACTCCCAATCCCATTTTTTCTGCTTCTTGAAAAGCTAAAAATATTTTTTTTGCCTTTTCAATTTCAGTAGAAGTCGGAGCAAAAGCTTCATGAACAACTTTTACTTGTCTTGGGTGAATACACCCTTTTCCTTCAAATCCAAGTGCTTTTGCTTCAATAACGCTTTTACGCAAATTATCCATATCGCTTACGTCAGAAAATACGGTATCAATTGCTTGTATGCCTGCTGCTTTTGCAGCATTAATAACTGCCGTACGTGCGTAAAAACTTTCTGTGCCTTCAATTGTTCTTTGTGCTCCTATATCTGCGGTGTAATCTTCAAGTCCCATTGCAAGGGAACATACGTTAGTACTTGAAGCAGCAATAGAATAAGCATTTATTACGCCTAAAGCACTTTCAATAATGGGCATTAGCCAAGTATCGCTTTTTATCTTATTAATTTTTTTTAGTTTAGCTACTTCTTCGTCAACTGCAATAACTTGCTCCGCATTTTCACATTTTGGTATTAATATACAGTTAACATTATGGGGCACAATAAATTTTAAATCTTCCAATCCTTTAGGAATTTGATTAATACGAACCATCCTTTCCGCTCCGTAAAAATCAACCGAACGTAATGCATTACGTACTAATAGTTGTGCAGCATCTTTTTCGGTAAATGCAACGCTATCTTCTAAATCTAAAATAATACCGTCCGGAGCATGCAAACCGGCATTAACAAAAAATTTGGGTTCATTCCCGGGTAAATATAATCTGCTTCTTCTTAAGGTATCTTTTCGGGTTGCTCCCATTACTTTTTTCATACTTGGTAGCAAGTATTCTTTGGTAATATCCGGAGCAAGTCTTTTGACAGCACATTCAAACCGTGCTGCAATTACAAACGGTAATGCTCCGTTATCTTCAATATTTATTTCGGCATGTTCAAAATCGAAAAAATTGCACATTTCCGTAATTAAATTTGTTATTGAATTTCCGTACAATACTTTTACTTTACTTTTTAAATTAATATTTATACCACCGGATTTTTTAAGTATTAATTCAATAAAGCAGTCGCTTCTTACGTCTTTTCCTTTTTTTCCGGCCGAGGATTGTGTAAATTCGGATAACATTATTTTCTCTTAAATTATTAAATAATTAATTCTTTCATAAGTTCTTTTGTACTTAAGGTATCACAATTAAATATTATATCCTTAATTTTATTTTGTCTATCTGCCGATAATAAATTAGCCGACAGAGCATTAAATTTATTTTCCAAATCTTCAAGTGTCATAGGTTCTCTTGGGTCACCTTTAGGATATTCCAAGTATTCGGAATATTCATTACCCTCTTTTGTTTTTATTACAACTTTAGAAGGTTGTTTTGCCGGAAACATCTTTTCAAACTCAATAGATGCTTCTCCTTTTATTTTCATAATTACTTCTCTAATTCTTGGGTCGTTTAGTTTTTCTTCCGAAAAAGATTGAGTAGTAATTTTTTTATCAACAATAGCCGCAGCAATACAATAAGGAAGTGAGTGATCTGCAGTTTCTCTGCTTTCCGGGTGATACTTATGCTGATCAAATAATATATCACAAGCACGTGCAATTGTAGTTATTGTAACAGTATCTATGTTTTCGTAACTTAGGTTATTTTTTAGCATAACTTTTAAAGTTGCAGTTATGTGTGTATGAGTTAACGCTTCGGTAGGAAAAGCTTTCATGCTACATTCAAGAATTTTGTAATTTGTACCAAGATTGCCTATTAATTTCTCAATATCCCAGCTTAAATTAAGATTATTAACAGAAATATCTTTTATGGATTGCGAGGAAACGTCCCATCCTAAAAATACGTCCATAAAACCTTCTTTTCCTTCAAAAACTGCTTCTGTACCGGTATAACCTTTTTTTGCCATTAATGCAGCAAATACTCCGGACTGAACTGCCATCGGGTCAACAGTATTTTTCATCATAGTAAGCTTTCCTGCGGTGGGGCATCCTATTGTATGATTATGTGAACCGTTAATTCCTATTGCATTAACCATCTGATCGATTGTTAAACCTAATAATTTTCCTGCAACAATAGGAGAAACAAATTGTGTTAATGTTGCATGATGCCATTTTCTTTCACGTACACCGGGGGTAGCAAATTCGCATAAGCGTTGTTCAAATTCGTAAGCTAAAACAATTGCTGTTATAACGTCTTTCATAGGTAAATCCATTAATTCGCCAATTGAAAGAGCAGCGGGAATAATATCTGAAGGGTGAGAAGGATCTTCTTTCCAATAAATATCGTTAAAATCTAATGCTCTTATTGCTAACGAGTTTACAAGAGTAGCGTTTACCGCAGGCATTTTATTCCCAAAACCTATTAAAGTTGCTTCCTCTTTTCCCCCCATCTCTAAATAAATATCTCTTAAAATATTAACATCTTTTGTTTTGTAAGCACCGTATGCACATCCTACCGAATCATATAAATAACGTTTAACTTCATAAATTACATTTTCTGGTAAGTCTTCATATTTAAGATTTACTGCAAATTCCGCAATTTGTCTGGCTAACGATTTTTCCATATTTATATCCTTTTTTATGTTAGAGAATTACTTAAATTAATTAAATTTAATATAATTCCCAACAAAAAAAGAATATTTTAATTATTAAAAATGACTGTAAAAACCGAACCTTTTCCTAAAACGCTATCGACTTCAATTGCAGCGTTGTTAATTTTACAATATTCATTAACTAAAGCTAACCCAAGACCGGTACCGTTAAATTTTTTGATATAAGATAGGTTATCACTTTTGTAAGCATCAAATAAATGATTTATTAGATCCGATTCAATACCGATTCCGGTATCTTTAATTGAAAGGCAAATTTTATTGTCTTTTTCAAATAAGGAAACAGTAATATTTCCTTTAATTGTATATTTAACCGCATTATCCAATAAATTGGAAATTATTTGTGTAACTCCGTAGCTATCTGCTTTTATGTTGTTAATATTTGCAGTCGTATCTATTTGAAGTAAAAGTCCTTTTTGTTTTGCAATATGTTTATAAGTAGGAATTAATACATCTAAAATTTCTTTTTTTAAGTTTATTTCTTTAAAAATCGGTTTATATATTCCCAAAGTTATTTCAGACATATTTAATATCGAGTTAATTGTACAAATAATTTTTTCGCCGGATGAATTAATTAAACCGAATAACTCATTAAGTTCGCTTTCAGGTTTACATTCAATTTTTGTTTGTATTAAGTTGCTGCTGTTCAATACTGTTTGTAAAGGGGATCTTATTTCGTGCGATAGTTCCGCTAAAAATTTGGATTTTACAATATTGCTTTTCACATAAAAATCTTTGTTTTTATTAAGTTCAAGTTCTAACATTTTTTTATCGGTAATATCTCTTCCGTTTCCTATAATTTCTATAACATTACCGTGAACATCGGTAATAGCTTTATCAATCCAACCAAGCCACTTCCATCCGTTTACTGTTAATGCGCGTTGTTCTATATAGCATGTATAAGGCGGAGTGTATAATTTTTCCATTTCTTTAAGAGTAATATCTCTATCTTCGGGATGTACCAAAGGTATAAATCTATTTCCGACTAATTCATTTTCGCTTTTACCAAACATTTTACAATATGAAGGTGAAACAAAAAGGAATCTGCCTTCTTTATCTACTTTCACAATTAAGTCGTTTTGGTTCTCAACTAATAGTCTATATTTTTCTTCATTTTCCTTTAATGTTCGCTAAATTTTATAAAGTAGATCGGAAGAGCACACGTCTGAACTCCAGTCACCGTACGTAATCTCG
>CALGLM010000376.1 GCA_937930275.1 uncultured Ignavibacteria bacterium | reverse complement strand
GTTCATCATAATCTGGAAAATATGGCAGCTATTGGAGTAGAGGCGTTAGGATTAGATTGGACAATGAATTTAAATGACGTAAAAGTTAAAACAGGTAATAAAGTTGCTTTACAAGGTAATTTAGACCCTACGGTTTTATATGCAAATAAAGAGACTATTAAAGCTAAAGCAATTGATGTGTTAAAAGAATTTGGAATAGGGGATGGGCATGTTTTTAATTTAGGTCACGGAATATTACCGGATGTTAATCCCGAAAATTTAAAATATCTTGTTGAAGTTGTTAAGCAAGAAAGTGCAATTTTTCATAAATAGTAATTTATTTAGTTTTAAAAACGGAAGTAAAAATGTTTGAAATAGATTTAAATTTAATAAAAAAATACGATAAACCGGGACCACGTTATACTTCTTATCCTACTGCACCGCAGTTTAACGATAAATTTACTCCCGAAATGTATTTAGATGAAATAATAAAGACAAATTCAAAAGAGAAAATGCCGGATTTATCTTTATATTATCACATTCCTTATTGTGATACATTATGTTATTTTTGCGGGTGCAATATGCTTGTTACCCGTAATAGAGATAGAATTAAAGAATATATTAAGTATTTAAAAAATGAAACCGATTATTTAAGGACATATATAAATTCAGATAGAAAAGTTACTCAGTTGCACTGGGGAGGAGGCACTCCGACTCATCTTAATCCGGATGAAATTTTTGATTTAGTCAATTATATTTCAAGCTCCTTTAATTTTAGCCAAGATATTGAAGCCGGTTGTGAAATTGATCCGAGAGGATTGACAAAAGAACATTTGAAAGCCCTTAGAGAAGGTGGTTTTAATAGAATTAGCATGGGAGTTCAGGATTTTGAAGAAAAAGTGCAAAAAGCAGTTAATAGAATTCAACCCGAATCTATTACTCGTCAAGTTGTAAGCTGGGTAAAAGAATTGGGATTTAGCAGTATTAATTTAGATTTAATGTACGGTCTTCCTTTTCAAACTTACGAATCATTTGAAAAAACGGTTGATACAGTTATAGATATTTCTCCGGATAGAATAGCAGTCTTTAATTACGCCCATTTACCTTGGCTAAAAAAACATATGGGGTTAATTAAAGCCGAAGATTTACCAAAACCCGAAGAAAAATTACGTATATTAAAAATGACCATCGAAAAACTTACTGCAGCCGGTTATACTTTTATAGGCATGGATCACTTTGCTAAACCTGAAGATGAACTTAGTATAGCATTAAGAGAAAAGAAATTGTATAGAAACTTTCAAGGTTATAGCACTAATGCCGGTACTGATTTGTACGGATTTGGCGTATCAAGCATAAGCCAGTTAGATAGAATTTATGCTCAAAATATGAAGACCGAAAAAGAATATTACAACTTACTAAATGCGGAAACGTTACCGATTACAAAAGGGTATTATCTTAGCGATGATGATTTACTAAGGCGATATGTAATTACAAAAATAATGTGCGATTTTGAATTAAATTTTGCGGATGTGGAAAATAAATTTAATATTGTGTTTAACAAATATTTCGAAAATGCTTTAAAAGGGCTTGATGGGATGGCGGAAGATAATTTGTTAAGTATATCAAGTAATAAAATTACTATAACTGATATGGGACGTTTATTGATTAGAAATATAGCAATGAACTTTGACGGTTATATAGAAAGAAAAGAAGATACCGGAAAATATAGTAGAACGGTTTAGAAAGAGAGTAAAATAAAATGGCGAAAATTGCAGTTATTTTGTTTAATTTGGGCGGTCCTGATAGTTTGGATGCAGTACAGCCTTTTTTACGGAATTTATTCTGTGATCCCGATATATTTAAGATCCCTATAGGTCAAAAAGCAATTGCTAATTTTATTAGTAAAAAACGTGCTCCCAAAGTTATTGAAGAATATAAGTTGATAGGCGGAAAATCACCTATTAATGAATATACGGAAATTCAAAGAAATATGTTGGAAAACGTGCTCCGAAGCAAAGGTTTGGATGCTGATGTGTTAACTGCAATGAGGTATTGGCATCCTTTAACGGAACAAGTTGTTAAAAGAGTGGAGCAAGCTAATTATGAGAAAATAATCTTGTTACCGCTGTATCCGCATTATTCAATTACTACAACGGGTTCATCTTTTAACGAGTGGAATAGACACTATACGGGGAATAAACAAAAGTTAATTTATATTAAGGATTATTATAATAATAAAGATTATATTGAAGCAATAAACAATAGAATTGATGAAACTTTACTTAGGTTTGAAGAAAGTTTGAGGAGCAAGGTAGTAATTGTGTTTAGTGCACACGGAACGCCGGTTAGTTTAGTTAAAAAAGGTGATCCATATAATAATCATATTAAGAGCACGGTGCAAACTGTTATGGAAGCACGCAATTATTCGCATAAACATGTTTTATGTTATCAAAGTAAGGTTGGACCGGTAAAATGGCTTGAGCCGGCTACTGATACTATGATTGAAAAACTTGCCCAAGAAGGAGAAAAGAACTTATTGATTGTACCGATAAGTTTTGTATCAGATCATGTTGAAACTCTGTTTGAACTTGATATTGAATACAGACACACTGCCACAAATTGCAATATTGATAATTATATTGTTATGAAAGGGTTAAATGATAGTCAAATATTTATAAATGCATTATGTGAATTAGTATTAAACAAACTAAGCTAAATATATGAAATCAAAAGAGATAGTAATAATTGGTGCAGGAATATCCGGATTAGCAACATGTTTTTGGCTAAAGAAAGCCGGGTTTAAAGTAACTATTTTAGAAGCTAATAGTGTGCCCGGTGGTGCAATGATAACCGTTGAAGATGACGGTTATTTAATTGACTACGGTCCTAATAGCGGATTAGAAACCACTCCTTTAATTAGACAGATTGTAGAAGAAATAGGATTAAAAGAAGAGATGATTTACGCAAACGAAGAAGGAAATAATAGGTATATTTTAAAAAATAATAAACTGCATTCTCTTCCTACCGGTCTTGCTCCTTTTATAAAAACCAAATTGTTTTCTACAAAAGGGAAATTAAGGCTTTTTGCAGAACCGTTTATTGGGAAATCCGATGACGGCTATTATCAAAGTTTAGGTAGTTTTGTTAAAAGAAGGTTAGGCGAAGAATTTTTAAAATATGCAATAGACCCGTTTGTAAGCGGTGTATTTGCTGGTGATCCCAATAAATTAAGTGTTAAGTCTGCATTTCCGAAACTTTACAGGTTGGAAGAAGTTTACGGCGGATTAATAAAAGGGATGATTAAAGGGGCTAAAGAAAGGAAAAAAAGGGCGGAGCAAAGTAAACAAAATGCTAAAATGTTTTCTTTTAAAAGCGGTATGCAAGTATTTCCAAAAACCTTATCCGAAAAACTTAATGTTGAAATTTTATATAATGCAACAGTCGAAAAAATTGATAAATTAGATAACGGTTACAAAATTAATTATTCTTTAAATGGTTCAAAAAAAGAAATAATTGCTTCAAATGTGCTTGCTACAATTCCGGCATTAAAGCTTTCTGAACTGATAAAAGGAATAAATGTTAGTTTAAGCAATAAGCTGCAAACTATTATTTATCCGCCGGTTATAGTGCTTTATTTAGGATACGACATTAAAAATATTAAAACTAAATTAGATGGTTTTGGTTTTTTAATCCCTTCATTGGAAAATAAAAAATTTTTGGGTGCAATTTGGAGTAGCACTATTTTTGTTAATAGAGCACCAAATGGAAAAGCCTCGTTTACACTATTTATAGGCGGAGCAAGAAAACTTGATTTGTTGAAGAGTAATATACAAGAATTGATAGATAAAGTAATTAATGAATTCGGTGTTATAATGGGCATTAACGGTGCTCCGGAATTTAAAACTTATAAAATATGGGAGCATGCAATACCTCAATATAATGTAGGATATATTGAGATTGAACAGGCGATTGAAAAATTTGAAGAAGAAAATGAAGGCTTTTTTATAAGCGGTAATCATCGAGGTGGTATTTCTGTTGGTGATTGTGTTAAAAATAGCGAAATAACAGCTAATAAAATTATTAATTATATAAATAATTAAACGAGGTTTATATGTCAACTTTTCCGTTAAAGAGGATGAGACGTTTGCGAATGTTGCCATTATTACGAGAAATGGTTAGAGAAACTGAACTTTCTATAAATGATTTTATTTATCCGTTGTTTGTTGTACACGGTGAAAATATAAAAAAGGAAATTAGTTCAATGCCCGGTGTTTATCAAATGTCAATTGATGTATTAGTAAATGAATGTAGGGAAGTTGCAAGTTTAGGTATTCCTGCAGTAATATTGTTCGGAATTCCCGCCCATAAAGACGAAGTAGGAAGCGAAGCGTATGCTGAAGACGGAATTATTCAGCAAGCCATACGTGCAATAAAGAAAAATGTTAAAAATTTACTTGTAATAACGGATGTCTGTTTATGTGAATACACCTCACACGGACATTGTGGATTGTTGCATGGAGAAGAAATATTAAATGACGAAACAAATGAGTTGCTTGCCAAAGAAGCTTTGTC
>CALGLM010000375.1 GCA_937930275.1 uncultured Ignavibacteria bacterium | reverse complement strand
TAAAATAATAGTAATATTTATAAAAAAAATGTTGATTATGACAAAATACTTTAACAAATTAGTGGTATTAAAAAAAATTAGTTCTTAAAATATAAAAATTGAAATTTAATTAGAGAAAAAAGATAATATCCGGAGGAAAAATGATTTCAAAAAGTGAACCATGGTATGTTCATGCTGTTCTTTATGCTGTTATATTAGTGCTTGCTTATATTTTGGTTCAGGTTGCTATATTAGAACCACAAGAAGTTGTTGCAAGAGAAACTTACTTTAAAAATGAATCACGTGCCAGAATGTCTAACTTAAGAGAAGCCGAAATTCTATTCCAAAAGAAATACGGAAGATATACCAGTAGCATCGATAGTTTGATTACATTCTTAAAAACAGAAAAAGTAGTTGTAGATTTAATAACAAAACCGGATTCAGTTACCGGTAAAATTAAAAACCCGTTCAAAAGTTTAACTTTGGGCGAGTTTAAACCTAATTTAGCCGATTCTTTACGTTACTCACCAAAATCATATATGGCATATAAAATTGCAATTGATAGTAATGAAGTTGCCGATACCGTAATTGATAGAAGCGGAAAAGTTGTTCGTGTTAACAAACACGTTTCAAAAGGTAATAGATACGTTATAGAATGCCCTGATAATTACGGCAAAATTGGCGATTTATTTAGCGATGCTTTAAAAAATACGGCTTCTTGGGAATAATTTGATAAATGGCGCTCTTTCAAAATCATGTCGGCTTTAATTTAACCAAGTCCAAGCTTCAGCTTGTTGAAGTTAATTTTAACGATATGAATTTTGTACTGGAGAACGCAGATGAGGAATTCTTTCCCGATTTTATTGAACCGGAAGTTAAAGAAACAAAACTTATCTCCGTTCTCCGAGCAGCTTTTAATTCAATTCAGCTTAACAAACCTATCAACAGCAAGTTCTCATCTTTTCTTCTACCCTACGATTTTTTTAAAATTGTCTCCATCCCTTTTGATAATACTTTGTTAGATAAAGATTTAACCGAGTTAATTAAATGGGAGTTTTCGGTTTTGTATCCGCATTTAAATAGTAACGATTATATTATTAGACATGCAAAAATTGAAGACAGCACAATTTTAAAGAATAACAATATTATCTTTTATGCATTAGAAAAAAGAATTATACGAATAATTGATAAATTTGCAAAATCCAACAACTTAAAGATAAAATTTATTGATAACGTTCATTTAGCAGCTAATTTAACTATTTTTTCGGCAAAAGACTATAACAAAAATCAAAATTCAATTAGTATATATTTAACCGAAGAAGCAGTTCATTTTATGGTTTTGGAAGGAACAAATCCCGTTTTTGCAAAATCTTTTCCGTACCAAAATATTCAAGAAATTATTGGTGCGGTTAAAAATGCTTTTGGCTCGTTAAAACAAGCAAATATTGATAGCAATGTTATACATAAAGCTTACATATTTACCGATTCGGTAACTGAAAACATTATTGACCAAATACGCACAAAATTAAATTTAGATTTAATACGATTATCTCCTTTTGATAATATAACACAATCAGAAAATGTTAAAAACAATCAACTTTTACAGCGTAAGCTGCTTACTTTTACATCCCCACTTGGAATAGTTTTGAGATTAGAATAATGCGAATAATATCCGGCATATACCGAGGAAGACCTATTAAATTCCCCAACTCCAAAGCCGTAAGACCCACAACAGACAAAGTAAAAGAATCACTATTTAACCATCTTACTAACGAAATTGAGTTTGACGGAATCTCGGTTTGTGATATATATGCCGGAAGCGGTTCGTTGGGCTTGGAATCGTTAAGTAGGGGCGCCGGTTCAATTCACTTTGTTGAAAGCAACTTTGCCGTTGGTCGTGTTTTACAAGAAAATATTACATCTTTGGACGCAGATGATTATTGCTATATTTATAAATTGGAAGCAATAAAATTTTCTCGGTTGGCACAACACGAACAATATGATTTAATTTTAGCAGATCCCCCGTTTTACAAATATGACATTTACGATGTATTTGATAATTTGGTTAAAAATGAATTTGTAAAAAAAGGCGGATTAATTATTATCGAAAGATCAATTCAAACACTTGATAAAGATATAGAGAACTTTAAAGCCGAACCATTTAAAAGAATTGGTGATAGCTGCATTTTTAAATTTTTTATGTAAGGTATTTATATGAAAAGAGTTATTTACCCCGGTACTTTTGATCCGGTAACATTTGGACATGTTGATATTGTTAAACGTGCTGTTGATTTATTCGATGAAGTTGTAGTAACAATTGCCCGAAATCCTGCTAAAACATGTATGTTTTCGTTAGAAGAAAGGTTATACATGTTACGGGAATGCTTTAAAGATGAAAGCAAAGTTATTGTTGATGCATTTGACGGATTGACCGTTAACCACGCAAAAGCATTAGGTGCTGTTGGTATTATTCGTGGATTGCGAGCTATAAGTGACTTTGAATATGAATTCCAAATGGCATTAATGAATAGAAAACTTTCCGGCGGAATTAAAACTATTTTCCTTATGCCTCACGAAAAATATACATACTTAAATTCGACAATAATACGTAACCTTTCACAATTTAACGGCGATATTTCTGCCTTTGTGCCTGAAATAGTGGTGGAAATGTTAGAAAAAAAGAAGAAGAAATAATTAGTAATTAATAAAAGTTGTTTATAATTATTGCCCTCTATCTAAAGATAGTGGCAAAGGTACAATTCTATCTACTTATGTTTAAATAAAAAAAATCCCCCGAGCTTTCGGAGGATTTCAAATTTATCAATACAAGTAAATTAAATTATTTCGATTAATGCACTTGTAATAGTTTCTTTACTTGGATTTAACAAAAAGACACGGTAAAAACCTCTATCTTTAAAATTAATACCAGGGAAATAGATATATGTCATATCCGGATCCGTAGTAAATTCATAGTCATCGTAATACTTAAATTCTCCGGTTCTCGGTTCATATTTATCTAATTGAACATATACTTTTTCGTAGTATATTTCGTTTACTAATTTAGCCATAACGGTTAGCGAACCTGCATAAAATCTATCTGAGCAGTCTTTTTCACCGTCATCATACTTAACGCAAAAATACAATATATCACAGCTTTGTGCCGATACAGATGTATTAATGCCTAAATAAATACCTAAAAACGCGAAAATGATAAGCATTTTTTTCATAAAGATACCCCTTATATTGTAGAAAAAACGGTCTCCGTTTTTCAGGAGACCAACGTTAGTTATTAGTTATTTAATTAAAATCATTTTCTTTGATTGAGTATAAATACCGTTATTTCCTGTAGCAGTAATCCTATAAATATAAGTACCGCTGCTAAATCCGGAAGCATTAAATTCAGTCTTATAAATTCCTGCTTCTTGTACACCGTTAACCAATGTAACCATTAATTCACCTAAGGAATTGTAAATAGATAGATTAACTTCTACTTTTTCCGGAAGTGTGTAAGTGATAAATGTGCTTGGATTAAACGGGTTCGGATAATTTTGTTCTAATGAAAAATCATTTGGTGCAGTAACTTCTGCATCTGTTACACTGCTGTAATCAAACTTGCCGTTAAAATCAATCTGTTTTAATCTATATGAATACTTACCGATTGATAAATTACCGTCAACAAATTGATAATAGCTGCGTTCTGTTGTGTTTCCTTTTCCTTTTACAAATCCCACTTGTTCCCAAGTGTTTCCTTCAACTTTTCTTTCAATTGCGAAACCGCTGTTGTTAGTTTCTGTAGCAGTAACCCAATTTAAGGATACTCCGTTTTTCTGTGCTTCGGCAGTAAACGAAGTTAACTCAACAGGAACTCCGCCGTCATTAATCTTTAATGTAACCGGTACAAGTATTTGAGTATGCTGAGGATCGTTACTTGTAATTTTAACATCCATTGTATATGTTCCGGTCGGAAAATCTTCGGTCTGATATGTTAATTGTAATAAAGCCATATTATTTTGCGTTAACGTACCGCCGGCAATATTTGTACTTAACCAATCAGGATCTGCAGAAATTTTTACAGCTAAATTTGCTTTTGCATAAACAACGTTGTAAGCTACCAACGAACCAACACTTCCGTCACCGTTTTCAATTCCTACTGTCATACTGTTGTTAGTTGCAACAGTAACATCTTTATAATAAAACATTATTTTGCCTGATTTATAAAGATGCACTTGGAAAGTTAATACACCCGAACCTGTATAACGAGGCCAGTTAGTGTATTGAACAATAAATCTATCGCTTTCTGCTTTGTAATATACTTTACCTGTTGTTTTACCATCCAAATCATCCCAATAAGGAGCAATATAATTGTTAGGAGCACCTGATGAAGGAATGGTTGCATTAGTAAACATACTGCCTGATAGAGGTGCAAAGCACAAAAATCCGTTTGAACCAAAATAAATATTTGAAAATACGTTTCCGTAAAATTTGAAGTTAAATCCCATATCAAAAGGACCGGCATAACCTTCATCTGTTCCGGAATAAGAACCTGTCGGTGTCCAAGTAGAAACTACAGTTCCGGTTGTAGAAATGTCAACCCATTCAAATGTAGGACCGTTCGGAGCGTCACTATCAATCCATTTGTAACCAAATGCATCCGGTCCGCCTTGTCCTTCAATACTTAATCCGTTATTCATTTCACCCAATTCTTTTGATCCGAAAGACGAATGTTCATCCGTAACAGTACTTGGAATTAAGTTTAATGATACGTTTTTTGTCGGGAATGTAGCATTTACAAGTTCAACTTCAAAATCTAAAGTTGAAGGGCTTGTAGAAACGTTTTTAATTTGTACGGTATCGTTAGCTGTTTGGTTATTATCCATTTCCATATATAAACTGGCAGGAGTAACATTTATTACCGGGGCAACTAAGCTTGTACCGGATATAGAATTAGAAATAACAGACCAGTTACTCCAAACGTCACGAGATTTAACGGCAAAATAATAAGTAGTGTTAAAATCTAAACCTGTTACTGTCATCATTTCTGTTTGACCTGCCGGTTTTGGAGTAGTTGTAAACTGAACAAATGTAGCATTTGAAAAATTGGAATCATTTATCGGAGTAGTTGACATTCTAACATCGTAACCTACAACACCGCCAACAGATGTATCTGAAGGAGCTGTCCATTGCAATGTTAATGAATTGGATGTAGGATTTGTAACCGATAAATCGGAAATTGTAGTAGGAGCAATATTATCCGGTGTACCCATAGATAAAAATGCTGCATAACAATCTATTAAACCTTTACCGTAATTGTTATCTTCGCCAACCGCACCTAAATCTTTTGCGGTATTATATAAAGCTAATTTAATTTGTTTACCGGTTAAAGTCGGAAATGCTTGTCTTAATAATGCTATAGCACCGGCAACGTGCGGACTTGCCATTGAAGTACCGGTATAATAATCGTAACCGCCGTTCATAATTGATGAACGTACGTTTGTACCCGGAGCACTAACTTCCGGTTTAATTAATAACGAGCCGGTTCCGCCGCATAGTGATGGACCGCGAGAAGAACTGCTTGCAATAGGATTTGTATTTCCTGATAAATATGCAGCACCTTCAATATTGGCAACACAAAATACGTTTACTTCATCTGTGTTAATATTTTTTGGTTTAGTTACCGTAGAAGCATTTGGTCCGTTATTGCCTGCGGAAAATACAATTGCAATTCCTGCAGCTTCCATTACGTCAAAGGTTTGTTTATACAAACCGTTACATTCGTCCGTAATATCAGGATCGTACCAACTGTTGGAAATAGCATCCGGCATATCATTAATTGTAGTTGCGTTTCCGTCAGGATTTAATGCCCACTGAAAAGCAGCAATAGAATTTGATGTGTGCGGTGAAGTACAAATAGTTTTTGCGGCAATCCATTCTGCATCAATTGCAACACCTATTGTATCGCCTACAATACGTCCGACCATTGTACCCATTGTATGTGTACCGTGATTATCGCAATCGCTTGGAGTTGTAGTACCGCCGCCCGGATCAAACCAAGCTTGGTTAGAAGGAACGTGCTGTCCGCGCCAACGAGCATTTAATTGTGGGTGATTGTAATCAACACCGGTATCAATACCCATAAGCAATCTACCTTGTCCTGTTATGCCCATTTCCCACAATTTATGAGCATTAATAATTTTAACGCCGGCTTCTACACTTTCGGTACCCATATCTGTTGCAGTTCCTTTAACAGGGGCATCCAACAAAAGTTCGGCATCTAAATCCATTTGTGCAACTTCTTGACGAGTCATCATTTCATAAAAAAATGAAGGTTTAGCTATTACACTAAACATATTAGCAATCCAAAAACGTTGATAAGAAAAAATTTCTCCGCTTTCTGTTTTGCTTTCAAATTGCGAAATAAATGGTTGTTGAGTTTCGTTTGCCTTTTGCTGTAAAGCTGTTATAACTTCAAAAGCGCGTTGTTGAAGCGAAGCCTTTTCCTTATAAAGCTTAGTGTCAAGACTGTTAATATCAACCTGATCTTTTAAATATATGAAGCCGTAAACATACTCGTCTGCCTTGGCATTTTGCAATGCTTGCTGCAAACGGGTACTAACTTCGACCTGACCGAATATTACAGTAGAGATTAAAAATATGAATAGTATTTTTTTAATCACATCGTACTCCGTTTATTATTAATGAATAAGTATACAATATTATTATAATTTCTGATATAAATTGCAAAGTAAAATTTTTTATATAAAAAAACAAATTAAATATTTAAATCCCCAACATTTTTATTCCCGATTATATAATAAAGAACATTTGAAACTGCACATAAATTATTTTCGCTATCTGTTAATTTTACTTCAATTGTAACAGTTTTATGAGCTTCTTTAACAATTTTTGCCGTTAACTTAACTTTCCCCTTATCTATATAAGTAGGTTTTATAAATTTGACTTCCAATTTACCTGTTACTGCCATTTTTTTTAGCAAAGAAGTTACGGTCCATGCAGAAATTTCATCTGCCAAAGTGGAAATAATTCCGCCGTGAAGAATATTTTTATATCCTGCAAATCTATTTTCCGGCTGCCAATAACTTATTATTTCGTCTCCGTCTCTAAAAAACTCCATATTAAGCCCATACTTATTATTAGGCGAGCAACCAAAGCAAAAATAATCTTCATTCCCCAAATAAATATTTTTTAATTTTTCCATAATTCCTATTTTTATTATATTTTAATCTTCAATTAATAAATTAATCAATAAAAATGACTTATTCAATATTTGAAAGCGAAATAAATGTTAGACCCGATGATATTGACATGAATAACCATGTTCACTATTCCAAATACTTAGACTTTTTACTTATGGCACGTTACGATCAAATGCAAAGATGTTATAAAATGAGCATGGAAGAATTTGTAGAAAGGGGTTATAGTTGGTTTGCCTCAAGTGCAAATATTAACTATAAAAGCGGTTTAAAATTAAATGATATAGCGGTTGTTAAAACTCAAGTAAAAGAAATAAAAGCAGCACAAGTTGACGTAAACTTTTGGATTTTGCGTAAGTCGGATTTAACAACATGCTGTTTCGGAAATGTTTTATATACTTTAGTATCTGTTAGTACCGGTAAACCGTGTAGAATACCTGAAGATGCTATAAAAAAATATTCAATTTAACATTTTTTGCTTGTTTTAACATTTTTATTTAATTATTTTTAAACAAAAGTATCAAATAGCACAGAGAGCGGTTAAAATGGTGTTATTACCACAGTGTGTAAGTTGTAAACATTTTATCAAAACAACTGATGACGGACGCGTACTTTGTAAAGCTTTCCCTTACGGCGTACCGAAAGAATTTATTGAAAGCTCGGGAGATTTTAACATTGATAAAAATGCAACTTTAAAAGATAACAAATATAGATTGGTTCACAGTAAAATAGACCCGAGACAAGAAGGTTATTTTATTTATATTTAACTATTTGCTATATTGCTGTAATTTCGATTTTATGTTTTGGGTTTTTTCGTTTACCCATATAATAGTATTTTCACTAAATTTAAGATTTTTTGAATATTGATGATCGGATTTGAAATATTAAGAGGCGGAATATGAACTATAAAGTTACAGACACCCAAATTTTGCATTACGGTAAAGTATTTGACCTTAAAATTGATTCATTGGAATATGACAGCGGCAATAAAGGAATACGTGAAATTGCCGTTCATAGAGGCGGTTCGGTAGTAGTTCCTATTACCGATGATGGGAAAATTGTATTTGTTAAACAATTTAGATATCCGTTACAAAAATATTTGTTAGAACTTCCCGCCGGTAAGCTTGAAGAAAATGAAGATCCGTTTGTTTGTGCCGAAAGAGAACTTACAGAAGAAACCGGATACAAAAGTGCAAATATTAAACATCTCGGAAAAATATACACTACTCCGGGTTTTTGTACCGAACAGTTGCATATTTATTTGGCAACTTCACTAACCTTAGGCGACCATAACAGAGAAGAAGGCGAATACGGTATGTCTGTTATTGAATTAGCTCCTAAAGAAGTTGTAAGAAGAATAATGTTTGGCGATATTGTTGACGCAAAAACTATTTGCGGAGTATTTTATTACTTAAATAGAGAAAACACATAGCCTATTGCTTATATTTTTTTATTTAATCCGCTTTTTTTATTCTTAAAGCGGATTTTTTATTGCCCGTTAATCAGTTAAATTGTTACCGTTTTTTACTAATATTTTACATTATTTAAACACCAAAAACATTATTCTCTTTCACCGTTAAGTGTATTTCTAATAAAACGTTCCGATACACCCAATAGACGAGCAATTTTTTTAATCGGAATATTTTTATCTTTTAACTCTGTTTCATATTTCACAATATACTTTTTTCTAAGCTGATTAAGCGGTGCTTCGGAAAAGTATATATTTGACTTACGAAAGCGTGCAAATAATTTTACAAAATTTTCAAATCCTATTAATTCAATAATTTCGTTATATTCATCCGTAAATTCGGCTTTATAGTCCAATTCTTTTATCCAATTTTCCATATGCACCTCATTTTTTTGTTTCATAAATGATAATAATTTAGTATATTGCAATACAAATGTATTCATTTTTGAAACAATAATCAAGTAAAAATGTAACATTTTTGATAAACTTATGACACTTGGAAAAAGATTAAAGAATTTTGCCGAAAAAAATTACTCCTCTTTTACAGAGTTTTCAAAAGAACTTGGTATAGGACGAGAAAATTTATATAGATACTTTAACGATACCGTATCGCCCGGAGGTGAAATATTGCAAAAGCTGGCTGCAATGGGTTGCGACATAAACTGGCTGCTTTTGGGTGATACCACCCGACAAAACAACTTTAGCAAAAGCTCCGATAATTCTATTTATATACCAAACGATTTGGCAGAAATTAACGAATTACCCCGTTTTTTGGAATTTCCTGTTTTAGGTACTATTCCCGCAGGAAAAGCCGATGTTGTTGATTTATCCGATTGGATACAAAAAATGGTAATAGATTATAACCCAAATGATCATGCTTTATTAATGATTGATAAAGAATTCGGATATTCGATGACTCCTATTATTCAACCGGGAGATGTTGCTTTAATTAGTTTTAGCAAAAAGCCCGAAATTGGTCGTCCGGTTGCCGCAAGATGGGATAAGACAAAAGGAGCAATTAAAATATTAAATTATAACGAAATGGCACCAAATATAATTTGGCTTCATTCTGCAAATAGTTCGGAAACACCTATTTGCGTGGAAAAAGATAAAGTAAAACTATATCCCGTTGTTGCAATATTCTTAACGGCTCGTACTTACAATGCTTCTTAAATCTTCCAAATCCGGATTTAATTCAGATTCATTATTTATTAATGATTTACGAGATGCGGAGAATAAATATTATTTTTCGTTTGAAGGGGCTGAATATTTTCATATTTTAAGCGAATTATCAGATAGCCCCCAAATAACAACTAATTACAAAGAATATAAAATATTGCTTCCTATCGGTGTTTGCACTTGCACATATAACAAACCGACTCTGTTAGTTATTAACAACCTTTGTGTTCATTTAAAGTATAAGATTATGAGCATTTACAAAAGCAATTTAACTAATTTAAGTTTCTTACTGCTAAAAGATTTTATTCCCGAAACAAAATTCTATCAAATTTCGGATACGTTAAATAACCATGTATATTTAGGCATATTCCCTTATAAAAAACACGTAATAATTTACTATCAAAAACAACAAAAGATTTATGGAAAAATAAAATATTACCCTTTTAAAAAAGGATTTGAATTTGGTGCCGAATTAAACTTGGAAGAAAATATTAAGAAATTAGTTGATAAAGTTAAAGAAAAATTATCAATTATTAACGAAGTTGTGGTAAAACAAAAACCTTCTGCGGTCTAAAATATTAAATCCGCTCCCAAAAACTAAAGACCACAACAGAAGCCTTCGGGAGCGGTTTTTAAATGAAAACTAATCAGTCATTCTGCGTAAAAACGAGCTGCTGTCTAATTCGTCTATATCATCAATAGTGTGTGTAGTTTCAATAGTCGGATTTAACGAATCGGAAATTAAAGTTTCAACTTTATAACCGACTGCTATAAAATCCGAGTTATCTTCCAACGATTGTTTTTTACTTGCATTGCGTAAATATGCCGGTATATTAAGGTCTTCGGGTTCAAACGATTGTTCCGAATAAGAAACCGGTTGTTTTACTTCTTGAATTTTTGGAGCTTGATTTGTAACGGTCTGTTTAGCTGAAGCAGTAGCCTGCGGAATATTTGTAACTTCCGGAGCTGCCGGAATTTCGTTTTGGTTTACTTGCTCAAATCCGGTTGCAATAACCGTATAAGAAACTTTATCAGACATTTCTTCATTAACAACCCAGCCAAAGATAATATCGGCTTCGTCACCTGCAGCTTTAAATATTACATCGTTACCGGTTTCAATTTCATCCATTGAGTAATCTTTACCGCTTGTAACATTTAATAATATTCTACGAGCACCTTTTATGTTCATACCTTCCAATAAAGGACTGGATATTGCGTTTTCTGCAGCTTGTATTGAGCGATTATCGCCTGCGGCAATACCAATACCCATTAAAGCGGTTCCGCCGTTAGCCATAACGGTTTTAACGTCTGCAAAATCTACATTTATTACACCCGTATAAGTAATTATATCTGCTATACCACGGGTTGCTTGATATAAAACATCATTCGGTTTTTCAAAAGCATCTAATGCAGCTGTTCCTTTTTCAATTAGCGAAATTAAACGACTATTAGGAATAACAATCATACTATCTACGTATTGACTTAATTCTTGAATCCCTTTTTCGGCATTAAGCATACGTTTTTTGCCTTCCCATTTGAAAGGCTTAGTAACTATACCGACTGTTAAAATACCCATATGACGAGCTATTGAAGCGATCATGGGTGCAGCACCGGTTCCGGTTCCTCCCCCCATACCGCAGGCAATAAATACCATATTGGCACCTTCCAATACTTTTGTTATTCTTTCACGATCTTCTTCTGCTGATTTTTTTCCGATTGTAGGATCAGCACCGGCGCCAAGACCTTTTGTAATATTAACACCACTCTGTCCTTTATGATTAGCAGAGTTAGTTAATAATGCTTGGGCATCGGTATTTACGGCAATATATTCTACACCGTTTAATCCTTTCTTAATCATATACTCAATGGCATTGCAACCGCCGCCGCCAACCCCTACTACCTTTAGAACTGCAGCATTTGTTTTCTTTTCTTCTGTTGCTAAAGTTGCAAATTTGTGCATATTGCCTCCTGTTGTGGTCTATATATCATTTAAAAAGTCTTTAATCTTATTTATCAAAGCCTGCATTTTATCAGTAAAATCATTCGGTAATTTTATATTATCGACCAAATCTTTTGCTTTT
>CALGLM010000374.1 GCA_937930275.1 uncultured Ignavibacteria bacterium | reverse complement strand
TAATATGTTTAATTTATTCATGTAAAAAATTATCTTCAAAGCTTTTTGTTATTTTATTAAAAGCTTCGTCAATTGAATCGCAGAAGTCAATAATATTCATATCTTCGGCACTAATCATTCCGCTTTCAATTAAAGCATCAAAATTAATAACTTTTTTCCAGTAATTTGAATCGTAAATAATAACTTTAATATGTTTTTTAACTTTATGTGTTTGAATTAAAGTTAAAACTTCCATCATTTCGTCTAAAGTACCAAAACCACCAGGGAATACAATAAGTGCTTTAGCAAGATAAATGAACCAGAACTTACGCATGAAAAAGTAATGGAATTCAAAAGCTAATTCTTTGGGTACATAATTATTTACAAACTGTTCAAACGGAATGCTAATATTAAGACCGATTGATTTACCGCCTTCATCAAAACAACCTTTATTGGCTGCTTCCATAATTCCGGGACCGCCGCCGCTACAAATTGTTAAACGTTTACCGTTGCCGGGCAATGTTGCAGCCCATTTCGTTAAACGAGCCGATAATAATTCTGCTTCGTCATAATAATGAGACATTTCTACTAATTTTTTAGCTTTTTTCAGCTTTGCTTCATAATCTGGTAAAGTTTTATCACTTTTTTCGATATTTGCTAAGTTTTCATTTGCATCTTTCGATGATAATAATCGTGCGGAACCAAAAAATACTATTGTATCTTGTATCTTTTCCTTTTTAAAACGAGCTTGTGGTTCGTAAAATTCTGAAAGAATTCTTATAGTTCTTGCTTCCGGCGAGTTCAAAAACTCGAGATTGTTATACGCTTTTTCCGGTCTTGAATCGTCTTTCATTTTAATAACTCCTTGTATAAATTAAATCGCAAACTTATTAAAATAACACATTTTAAATTATTTTCAAAGTAAAAAATATTAATTGGATGAAATTTGTAATTAATATTATATAAATAAGTATAAAAAATCCCCTTATTTTATTTTTAAGTAAAACAAGGGGACAAATCGACTAAATAGGAGCTAATCAACAGTCGAAATATTTTAATTTCTTATATATATAGTTCCGGGATTTATGCCGACGTCATATCTTCTAACTTCTGTTCCTGTTAAATCCACAACCACAACTTCACCGTTTTGTTGAAAGTCTTTAGGATTTCCGCAATAAAGCAAATTATTTGTTTTATCATACCCTAAAGAATAAACAACTCCGAATATAGGGTTAATATCCATCGAGTTTACAAACGGATTTTCATCTGCAGTCATGTTAGTAAGATTAACTTTATATAAACCATAGCTGTTTGCAACAACCATTAACGAGTTATTTGCAATGCAAGACTCGCCCGGGTTATTATTAATAATTACCGAATCAATAACCGTAGTATTAATTATTTTGTAAATTCCGCCTCTCCCGGTGGCATCAAATTGTCCCGAGCAAACAATATAAATAGTTTGGTCATCAGCTTTGTGTGCAAAGCGAGGATTAAACCCTACTTTAAGCTTTGCAACTTCCGTATCGGTCATAATATCAACAACGCTTACTGTATTATCGCTGCCGAACCCCGAATTGGTAACATAAATTTTACCGTTTGCATATACCGCCGCTTCGGGTTTATCACCAACATTTATTGATTTTATTACTTGTTTGGTTGAAGGATTAAATTTAATTAGTTTATTTGTGTATAGACTTGTTACATATCCAAGCGTGGAATCAATTATTACTACATCTCGAGGGCTGCTTCCAGCGCCTAAATCAACATGCCCCAGACTTCTAAAGGTATTTAAGTCAATTATCTCAATTTTATTGCTGTTATCCACCGCAATATATCCTTTGCTATCAAATATTTCCATATCGTTTCCGGTATCGCCTAAGCTTAAACCGTTATTTGCATCTTCGTAAATACTATTATTAACTGAATTTAGACTTAAATCAATAATTGAAATTGAAGAATTGTTTTGTCCGTAAAGTCCTTCGTTTATAATATAAACTCCTTTATATTTAACTTCTATCGGTGAAGTTGGTGTTTTGTCTCCGTCTTTTGAACAAGCCGTAAATAAATAAGTAAATAGAACTAATGATAATAAAATAGGTCTTCTCATAATATTTCCATAATATATGTTAATGATAAATTTCTTAAAGGCATAGGGTAAGATTGAATTACAAAATAACTTTTATTAAATAGGTTAAATAACGAAAGTGAAATAGTGTTACCAATGTTAAACATGTTAAATGTATAGCTTAACGACATATCGCAAACATAATATGGCTTTAAGCTGTTTTTGGAGTCGTTATCCGATGAGTAAAACCTTTCGCCTACAAACGTATTATATACCGTAAAATTAAAGTTTTTGTAATTTAGTGAGCCGTTAACGGATAATCTTTCTTTAGGTACATAAACTAATTGTTTGTTGTAAGAAAAATCACCCGTGAACATTTTGGATTTGCTTAATGCGTTATTGTAATTATAAAATACTGAAAAAGTTAAGGCATCATTGAAAAATGATGAGCTTGTGTTAATTTCAAAACCGTTATATCTAATATGACCGTAATTTTTGGGCGTTTGTAATGCTTGCCGTGTAGGAATCCATATTATTTTATCTTTACTTATTAAGTTATAATAAGTAGCAGAAAATCTAAATTTATTTTTACTACCATAACCATAATTAATTGTAAAGTCGTATCCTTCATAAAACTCGTTATTTAAGTATTTAATATTATATAGAGACGAGTAAAACTGTTCATTAAATGAAGGGGCACGCTTAGATTTTGAATAACTTGCATTAAAGTTTAAATTTGGTAATTCTAATAAACTAAATGAAATTCCGGTTTGATATGAAAATAAATCGTTTTTATTATTACCTAAAAGTTTTTCGTTATAGTTGTCATATCCAACGGCTGCAGATAAATCAAATTTACTAAGATATGGTTCTAATTTAATAGAATAATTAAAACTTCCGAATATTTTGTTGCTTATTCTGTTGATATTTATTGTAGAATTTAGCTCAGTCGGCAATTCGTTTTTTAAAGTACTATAATTTAATTCATATCCCAAAAGCAATACAAAATTGTTTAGTGCGTATCGTGCTTTAATAAAGCCGGAGCTTTCGTTTAATATTGAATTTTGCGAAGTTTTATTTGAAAATATTTGTTTTAAGGGGTCATTTAAAAGTAGGTTTTGATGATTATAGCTTATATTGGTAAGTAACAGTAAATCATCCGTTAAAATGTGTGTGTTGTTTAGAACGGTAAAAAACATTTTACTGCTATTGGATGCAAAAGAAGATTGTGTGTTGTTTGTTACAACAAATCCGGGGATACCGTTTTTTAAGTAATTAAGATGAGAGTAAAAATTAAATACATTTTTGTTTGTTCTGTATTCTATGTTTGTGTTAATAAATGATTTTGAAAAAAAAGAATTTTTTCTCCTTAATTCAAAGTCCTCAAAAATGTATTTATAATTGTTAGATGAATAACTTCTTTCAAAATTAACGGCTACACTAAAATTATTTGAATTTTGTTTAATATTAAAAAAAAGAGAACGATAAAAATCAGTATTTCCCTTTACGCCTAAAATTAATTTGTTATCGTAATTATTAAAGCCGGAAGATAGTTTTATAATTCCGCCGCTACCAAAGTGTCCGTATTCACCTGAATTATTTGAGTTAACTTCTATTTTATTTATAGAAAGCGGACTTATTAATGAAAAATCAAACATCCCGGTACGAATATCGTTAATAGCGGCTTCATTAAATAAAACGATGGTGTTTTCGCTCGATAATCCGCGCATAGATATACTTTTTATTCCCGATACTCCGCCGTAATCTTTAATAAAAAGGTTAGTTTCGGCTTTAATTAAATCGCCGACATTTGTAAAAGTTGATTTTTTATATTTGTTTACATCAATAATAATTGATTTATTATCTTGAGAAACAGAATTAGCGGCAACGGTAATTTCTTTGGTAATAAGATCTTTGGAATATAGAAATACAGTATCGGGAATATTAGAATAAACGATACAAACTTTTTGATAAGCGATGTGAGAAAAACAAACAGAATCGAAATCGGTCGTTTTCGGAATTTCTACTAATCCGCTTTCATCAGTAATTAAGTTATATTTATTTGTAAACACATTTACATTTGCAATATGCGTTTTAGACTCGTTATCACAAACCAAAACAACTTTTTGTGCAAACAATAAAGTGCTACAAAAAAATAAAATAACCGAAAAAATTTTACATAAGTACATATAAAACAACCTATTGTAAAATCTTCGGGGGAATTTTTAAGATAAATAAGAAAAGGAAATGAGGCTTTTCGTTATCAATCTAACCTTTCCCGCGAAGGTTGACTAAAATATCTACGGCAGGTCTCCTGGCTTAAAGCAGCATTCAGTGTCTTCCCACTAATTTAGCAGTGACTATAGTACTGTATGCCTTTTAATGCTTATTACAGTTGCGGGGCAGCTACGGATTTTTACACCGTATTCCCTATTATTCCTTTCTTACAAGGACACCGTAAACCTAATTAAGAACAAAATTATGTTACAAAAGTAAAAATTATTTGTTAGGTAAGCAAATTAAATTTCAATAAAATTAATATTAATGGAAAGATAACTTGACTTATTAAGTAGATATAGATACTATTAAAGTATATTCTTATCATTTTTTTATAATTAAAAAATATTTGAAACACTTTTAAAACTTTTTAATAATATTAACGTCTAAATTTACTTGAATACTATAATACTCGACTCGCCTCCGAATTATTTATTCACTAATTATTAATGGGATTTATGAGCTCAGAAAAACCTGATTTATCGGCATTAAGAATTGATCGCAAAGAGGAAGTAAGAAGCAAACGACCGATTAATTCCAAACTAATTAAAAACTTTTTATATTTTCTTTTGGTAACGGTTGTAGTTGTTGCAGCTTACTTTATATACCAAAAAGTAAATGATAACTCAATAATTGTTGAACAATATACTGTAGGCTTAAGTTTTCCTTCGGATAGCGATGCTCTTTTAACTGCAAGCGGTTACATAGTTGCGCAAAGGAAAGCTTCGGTAGCATCAAAAGGGACCGGACGGCTAATATATTTAGGTGTTGTGGAAGGAGATGCTGTTGTAAAAGACCAAGTTATTGCTCGGTTAGAAGATGAAGATATTAAAGCTCAATTACTACAAGCAAAAGCTACGCTAAAGCTTTACGAAGCAGAATTGAAGGAAGCAGAAAAATATTTTAATAGACAAAAATCTTTATTCAAAACCGGTTCAACTACCGAAGAACTATTGGAATCGGCGGAGGCAAGATATGAAAAAGCATTAGCAAATATTGATGTTGCAAAAGCGATTATTAAAGCTTCGGAAGTTGCGCTTGAAAATATGCTAATTCGTGCCCCGTTTAACGGCACGGTACTTACAAAGAATGCGGATGTAGGAGAAATTGTGACGCCAATTTCGGGAAGTGCAACTTCAAAATCTGCGGTTGTAACTTTGGCAGATATGAAATCGTTACAAGTCGAAACCGATGTATCGGAATCCAATATCCAAAAAATAAAACTCAACCAAAAATGTGATATTTTTTTAGATGCTTATCCTAATTTAAAATATGCCGGATATGTAGCTAAAATTGTTCCAACGGCAGATAGATCGAAAGCAACTGTTTTAGTAAAAGTCGGTTTTTTTACGTACGATGACAAAGTTTTACCTGAAATGAGTGCAAAAGTTAACTTTTTACTTGAGAAAAAAGAAGAAACAAACAACGACAATAAACCGATTTTAATGGTGCCTATTTCATCCGTAAGAGAATCGGGAAAAATGAAGATTGTATATACTATTAAAGAAGATATGGCTCGTCAAAATATAATAACAACCGGAAGGCAGTTTGGTGATATGATTGAGGTTGTATCCGGATTAGAAGAAGGAAACAAAATAATATCGAAATTAAACGATAATATTAAAGAAAAAACCAAAGTAAAAATTAAATAACGGGAGAATAAATGTCTGAATTAATTAAAGTGCAAAATGTCTCAAAATCATATTGGCGAGATAGCTTTGAAGTACCTGTGTTAAATAACATTTCAATTGATGTAAATTCAGGTGATTTTTTAGCATTAATGGGTCCCTCGGGCTCCGGTAAAACGACATTGTTAAATTTGATTGCGGGTATAGATAGACCTTCCAAAGGAAATATTATAATAAACAATAACGATATTACTAAATATAACGAATCTGAATTAGCAAAGTGGCGTTCGCATAATATCGGATTCATTTTTCAGTTTTATAATTTAATACCGGTTTTAACTGCCTACGAAAACGTTGAACTACCTTTGCTTTTAACAAAATTAAGTAAAGCCGAAAGGAAAAAACATGTTGAATTTGCCTTGAAGTTGGTTAATTTGGGAGATAGAATGTATCATTATCCAAAGCAACTTTCGGGAGGGCAAGAACAGCGAGTTGCTATTGCACGTGCAATAGTTACAGATCCTTTAATAATTGTAGCGGATGAACCTACCGGTGATTTGGATAAACACTCTGCGCAAGAAGTGCTAAAATTACTTGAACAACTTAACCAAGAACATAAAAAAACTATTATTATGGTAACTCACGATTCTAATGCCGCATCTCAAGCCCATTTTACGCGTCATTTGGATAAAGGCGATTTAGTATAGGAGCCAATATGAAAGTATTAAAAATAATTTTTAAAAATGCTTTTAGACATAAACTTCGTACACTGCTAACAATTCTTGGAATTGCAATTGCGGTTATAGCTTTTAATATGTTGCAAACTGTTGTAACTGCTTGGTATTACGGAGTAGAAGCTTCATCCAGCAATAGATTAATTACAAGACAGGCGGTATCGTTTATATTCCCGTTACCATATGCATACAAAGATAAAATTGCAAATGTTGAAGGTGTAGAAAATGTTACCTTTTCTAACTGGTTCCAAGGGGTTTATATAGATAAAGATCAATTTTTTACCAGAATAGCTATTGAACCCGAAACCTTTTTTGATGTTTATCCCGAGTTTTTGCTTTCAAAAGAAGAACACGATACATTTTTAAAAGAACGAAATTCATGTGTAATTGGTAGAGATATTGCCAAACAATATAATTTGAAAATTGGTGATATTATGACAGTGGAAGGAGATATTTATCCGGGTAGATGGGATTTTATTATACGCGGTATATATCAGCCAAAGTTTGAATCGACAGATGCAATGCAAATGTTTTTTCATTGGCAATATGTTAACGAAAGGATGATAATAGAAGCACCTCCGCGAGCAAATGAAGTAGGATGGTACACTGTTAAAATAAAAGACCCTGATAAAGCAGCAGTAATTTCGGCTAAAATTGATAAACTTTTCGCTAATTCCAATGCGGAAACAAAAACCGAAACAGAAAGAGCCTTTGTGCAAAATTTTATTTCTGCATCAAGCGCAATAATAACATCTATGAATGTAATGTCGTTTATTATTGTCGGTATTATAATGCTTGTATTAGGGAATACAATGATTATGTCTGCCCGAGAAAGAACAAGAGAATATGCCGTATTAAAAACATTGGGATTTAGCGGTAAGCATTTAATTGGTTTAATACTGGGAGAATCTTTTGTTATTTCGGCATTTGGTGCCGGCTTAGGTTTAGTTTTAACCATTCCGATAATAGAAGGATTTTCCCAAGCAATTCCGAAATCATATTTTCCCGTATTTAAATTAGAAGATATTACCTTAATACTGTCAATTTCTTCGGCATTTATTGTTGGGCTATTGGCTTCAATTTTCCCTATTCAGCGTGCATTAACAACAAAAATTGTTGACGGTTTCCGTCACATAGGATAAACGAGGTGAAAATGAAAATACCATTTAAATATATAATTAGAAATTTAAAAGTTAGAAAGCTTACAACAGGTATTACAATATTCGGTATTGCATTGGTAGTGTTTGTTTTTTCTGCGGTATTAATGATGTCCTACGGTGTGGAAAAAACTTTGGTTTCTACCGGCAACGACGATAATGTAATTATTACTCGCAAAGCTTCATACGGCGAAATTAGCAGTATAATTGACCCCGAAACGCAGGCAGTTATTAAAAGTCTTCCCTATATAGCAAAAAATAAAGAAGGTATTCAAATACTTTCAGCCGAACCGGTAGTAATTATTAATCTTCCCAAAGGGGAAGGTTTAAGTAATCTAATGGTTAGAGGTGTTAACAATACGGTTTTTACTTTACGCGATAATATCAAAATTATTGAAGGCAGAAAATTTAGAGAAGGTGTTAGAGAAATTATAGTAGGTGAAGGTGTAAGGCGTACTTTTACCGGTGCAAATATTGGTGATAAAGTTAAATTTGCCGGTGATTACTGGAAAATTGTAGGAGTGTTTTCTGCTAACGGCAGTGGATTCGATTCCGAACTTTGGGGTGATGCTCAACAACTACTTTCTGCTTTTAATCGTGGTAATACAGTTTCCAGCTTAACATTAAAATTGCAATCAAAAGATGATTTTACGAAGTTTACTAATCTATTTAAAACAGATAAACGTTTGCAATATTATGAACCTAAGATAGAAACAAAATATTTTGCGGAACAAAGTGAAATGCTCGCCGGTTTTATAAAAATATTAGGTACTTTTATTACAATTATTTTTAGTTTCGGTTCTATTATCGGCGCCTCTATTACTATGTATGCAGCTGTTGCAAATAGAACAATTGAAATAGGTACTTTAAGGTCGTTAGGCTTTAGAAGAAGGAGCGTGCTTACTGCTTTTTTAACTGAATCGTTGGCAATTTCGATAATTGGAGGTATTATGGGATTAGTCATTGCTTCATTATTACAGTTTATAACAATTTCAACCTTAAATTTTAGCAGTTTTGCCGAACTTCAATTTTCATTTGCTTTATCTTCGGATATTATCATATCTTCAATGATATTCGCTGTTTTTAT
>CALGLM010000373.1 GCA_937930275.1 uncultured Ignavibacteria bacterium | reverse complement strand
GAGATTACGTACGGTGACTGGAGTTCAGACGTGTGCTCTTCCGATCTCAAAGTATATATAGAAACATACGGCTGCCAAATGAATGTAGCCGATAGCGAACTGGTAATGGGGATTTTGAAAGATAAAGGGTACGGTTTAACGGACAAAGCAGAAGACGCTAACGTTATATTATTAAATACATGCAGCGTGCGCGATAACGCCGAACAACGAATTTATGGCAGACTGGGGAATCTTAAAACTTATAGAAATACTCAACCCAACTTAGTTATTGGTATTTTAGGCTGTATGGCTGAAAGATTGCGTAAAGATTTGATTGAAGAAACTAAAGTTGTTGATTTGGTTGTAGGTCCGGATGAGTACAGAAAATTGCCTCAGTTTATTGATCAAGCTTTAATTGGTGAAAAAGGAATAGGTGTACGTCTTTCCAGAACTGAAACATACGATGATATTATTCCTTACCGCGAAGAAGGTTTATCCGCATGGATTTCGGTTATGCGCGGTTGCGATAAATTTTGCTCGTATTGTGTAGTTCCTTTTACACGAGGAAGAGAAAGAAGCCGTTCGTTTAGTTCCATAATAAACGAAATTAAAAATCTATCGGATAGAAATTTTAAAGAAATTACTTTATTAGGTCAAAACGTAAATTCATACTACGATAACGGTAAAGATTTTGCCGATTTACTTGAAGCTTGCTCGGAAGTAGATAGATCTATTCGTATTCGATTTACAACATCCCACCCTCAAGATCTATCAGATAAATTAATAGACGTAATTGCAAACAATAATAATATTTGTAACTATATCCATTTACCCGTCCAAAGCGGTTCCGATAGGATATTGGAATTAATGAATCGTTCTTATACAATTTCGCACTATCTAAATATAATTGATAAGGCTAAAAAGACAATAAAAGATGTCAGCTTTTCAACTGATATTATTTCCGGTTTTCCGACCGAAACAGAAGATGACCACAAAGCCACTTTGGAAGTGCTTAAAAAAGTTAGATATGACGGTGCTTACATGTTTAATTACTCTCCTCGAGAAGGCACTAAAGCATTTAAAATGGAAGATGACGTACCTTCGGAAGTTAAATCGAAACGGTTGAGTGAAATAATTGATTTACAGCAAAAAATTTCGGCTGAAATTAATGCAGAAATGACAGGTAGAGAAGAAGTTGTGCTTGTTGAAGGTTTTAGCAAAAAATCCGACCAATTTTGGGCAGGAAGAACAGACGGAAACAAAGTGACAATTTTTCCTATTGGCAACAATGTTAAAATTGGCGATTATGTTAAAGTTAAAATTACTCGTTCTACAAGCGGTACTTTATTCGGAGAATTTTTAAATATCGAATTACCTTACGAAAAAAAATAATTTACGGTTTATAAATATGTTTAAGAAAGGGTTATTATTAGTTTTTGTTTTATTTTTATCGAGTTATGTTTTTGCTCAAGAAATTGATATTTCGGAACAATTAAAACAAATTAAAAACGGTGAAATTGAAAAAGCGGAAAAAACCCTAAAAGATTTCAAAGCTAAAGATGCAGATAATCCTTCCGTAATATTTTTAGATGCATTATTAACCAAAGACGGCAATTTGGCATTATCAAGATATAACACAATTATTAATAAATACCCAAACTCGACATATGCCGATGCTTCGGTATATTGTGTTTTTTCGTACAATTATGCAGTCGGTAACTACAAAAAAGCCGAAGATTATTTAAACAAATTAAAAACCGAGTATCCCAACTCAAAATATATTCAAAACGCTGATAGAAACTTAAACATCAAGCCTGATACAGATAAAGAAATTATTAAAACAGTTGAACCTGTTAACGATCAAGTTAAAGCCGCTTTTACTATTCAAACGGGTGCTTTTATTAATTTAGACAAAGCAAAAGAGCTTGAAACAAAACTCTTTAAACAAGGCTATAAAACTAAAATTAAAGAAAAGAATGTCGGCGGCACAATATTTAACCTTGTTATTGTCGGCGAATACAAATCAAAAGAAGACGCACTATCGGATGTTGAAAAAATAAACAAACTGTTTTCACTTAGCAGCAGAGTTGTAGAACTTAACAACTAATGTTATGAAAATAACCTTTTTAGGTACAAGCAGCGGTTTAACCGAATCGACCAGATTCTACTCCAATTTATTAATTAAAGAAAACAATTATCAATTATTAATTGATTGTGGTGACGGTATAAGCAAACATCTGCTTAATAATAATTATTCGTTTAAGGATGATTTTGACTCAATAATTATTACTCACTTTCATGCAGATCATATCGGAGGACTTCCGACATTACTAACCCAAATGAAATTATATAAGCGCACAAAATCTTTAAAAATATACGTGCATCATACAATTATTAGCGAATTTATTAATTTATTAAACACATTTTTATTATTTCCCGAAAAATTCCCTTTTCCGCTGCAAATATTTCCTATTTTTGAAGAAGCAGACATATTCTTAAACGAAAGTTTATTTTTTAATGCAAAAATTAACTCGCATATAACACTAAAAGACTATAAAACATATTATAATAAACATATTAATCCCGTATCCTTAAGCTTAAAAATAACATCTAATAAACACTCAATTATTTATACAAGCGATTTAGGCAAGGCAGAAGACTTAAAATTGTTTAAAGTACAAGACGAAAAATATTTTATAACCGAATGTTCACATATAGATATAAGTGAAATTTTAAAATTGACGGATAATAATAATATTAAGATAGTTTTGTGCCATTACGAATTAAACAAATTGAACAGTTTACTCGATAATTATAAGATTACAAAAAATATTAAAGAAAATAAACTAATAATAGCCGAAGATAACTTAACTATAATAGATTAGTTTTTAGAGAAAAAATAAAGTACATTTAAAGTTTAAATTTAAATTAATATGATGACCAGGGACGAAGTAAAAAACAAATTAGGAATAATCGGTAAGTCAAAAGAAATAAACGACTTAGTGGATATTGTACTTCAAATTGCCCAGTCAGATATATCCGTACTTATTCAGGGAGAAAGCGGAGTAGGTAAAGAAGTATTTGCAAAAGCTATTCACTACACGGGAAGAAGAGCAGATAAAAAACTTGTAAACGTAAATTGCGGAGCAATACCCGAAAGTTTACTTGAAAGCGAATTATTTGGGCATAAAAAGGGTTCGTTTACCGGTGCAATAGATGATAGAAAAGGTTACTTTGAAATAGCAGACGGCGGAACTCTTTTTTTAGACGAAATTGCCGAGATGCCTTTAACAACACAAGTAAAACTTTTACGCGTTTTAGAAACCAAAGAATTTATGCGTATTGGAAGCGAATCGGTTACTAAAGTTGACGTTCGTATTGTTGCGGCTGCAAATAAGGACTTACAAAAAGAAGTTGAAGCCAAAAGGTTTAGGAATGACTTATACTTTAGGTTAAAAGCCGTTACTTTATTTATTCCTTCACTAAGGCAAAGAAAAGAAGATATCCCTTTATTGGCAAAGTATTTTTTAAAAAATTTTGCAAAAAACAACGGAATTGAAGAACCGGTTTTAACCATTGAAGCTATTTCATTATTGATGAATTACCCATGGCCCGGAAATATACGTGAATTAAAAAACGTAATTGAAACGGCTTGCGCATTAAATAACGGAAACACTTTAGACGAAATAGCGTTTGCCAATATATTAACTCCTATAAAAGTAGAAGAAGAATCTAAAAATTTACCTGTATATATCAATAAACCTTCCGAAAATATTGATAGAGAAATAATTTATAGAGCATTAATTGAAATAAAAAAAGATTTGCTTGAATTAAAACAAATTGCATATAACAATAACGGTAGGCACGAACCGGATTTATCGCCCGTAAGAATAAACGAGATAATTCCGATTAGCGAACTTGAAAAAGATGCAATTATTAAAGCATTAAATTTTACAAACGGAAATAAGCGTAAAGCTGCTCAGTTATTAAAGTTAAGCGAGAGAACGCTATATAGGAAATTACGTGAATATGACTTACAATAAAGTAAAAAAAGTATTATATTTAAATCTTGTATTTTTTTTGATTTGTTCTTTTACAGCCTGTTCATACTCTTTTACGGGGGCTTCTATTCCGGAACATCTAAAAAGCATAGCAATACCGCTTTTTAAGGACAACACCGGAGGAGGAGAACCTGAATTAAGAGAGAAATTCACTAACGTATTAACAAGAAAATTTGTAGAGGACAACCAATTACGAGTTGTACCTAAAGCCAACTGTGATGCATTGTTAGAGTGCACTATTGTAGCTTTAAGTGACGGTCCGGCGGTTGTTTCGGGAGGTGAACAAGTTACCTACAGACGTATAACATTAAATGTTAAAGTTTTGTACAGAGACCTTGTAAAAAAAGTGACAATAATTGATAAAAACTTTTCGGATTATGCAAATTACAGCACCGAAGGTGATATAACGGTTACGCGTAAAAAAGCGATTGACGATACAATTGAAAAAATATCGGAAGATATTTTAATTAACGTAGTTTCAAATTGGTAAAATAATAACAGTAAGGTGTTAAAATGGCTATTGACCAAATAGTATTAATAGTATATATAGTTACGTTACTAATAATACTTGTTTTTGCAAGTCACGGTTTTATTATGATTTATTATCATAACAAATATTTAAAAAACGAACCTAAAGCCGGTGACAAAGTTGAAGAAGATAAAATGATTACTATTCAACTTCCGTTATATAACGAGTTATACGTTGCAGATAGATTGATAAACGCAATATGCGAATTAGATTATCCTAAAGATAAGTTGGAAATTCAGGTTTTGGATGATTCTACCGACGAAACGGTACAAATTGTTGCCGAAACAGTTAGACAAAAACAAGCCGAAGGCTTTGATATTAAACATGTTAGACGCCCAAACCGTGAAGGATACAAAGCCGGAGCCTTAAAAGAAGGATTAAAAACTGCTAAAGGTGAGTTTGTGGCAATTTTTGATGCAGATTTTGTTCCCCATCCGGACTTTTTGCGCAAAACCATGAATTACTTTTCAAACGAACATATCGGATTGGTTCAAACACGTTGGGAACACATGAATGAAGATTATTCGATAATTACCAAAATTCAAGCTTTGGCTCTTAACGGTCACTTTGTTATCGAACAAACAGTACGTAACAGAAGCGGCTTTTTTATTAACTTTAACGGTACCGGCGGAGTATGGCGCAAAGAGTGTATTTTTGATGCCGGAAATTGGCACAGCGATACATTAACAGAAGATTTGGATTTAAGCTACAGAGCACAATTAAAAGGTTGGAAATTTATTTATTTGCGTGATATTACTACTCCAAGCGAACTTCCTGCCGAAATGAATGCACTTAAAGCTCAGCAGTTTCGCTGGACAAAAGGCGCTATAGAAACCTGCAAAAAAATATTACCTTTAGTTTGGAAATCGGATATTCCTTTAAGAATTAAATTACAATCAACTTTCCATTTAACTAACAATTTTGCATTCCCGTTTATATTATTAGCCGGTATATTAAACGTACCTCTAATTTTTATCAAAAACTCCGGACCCTACGATCCGTTCTTTAATATGATGGCTGTGTTTGTTCTTGGGTTTATAAGTTCATTTATCTTTTATCTTTATGCTCAAAAAGATATTGACCAAGATTGGAGGAAAAAAATCGCCCTATTCCCGCTATTTATGGCAGGCAGCATGGGCTTGGCAGTTAACAACAGCCGCGCAGTATTTGAAGGATTGATGGATAGAAAAAGTGAATTTGTTCGTACTCCTAAAATGAAAGTTATGAACAAAGACGATAAATTTACAAAAAACAAATACGTTAAAGGAATGAAAATTGACTCATCTACCATTGTTGAATCTATTTTAGCGGTTTACTGCTTAATTGGTGTAGGAGCTTCTATTTACTTTATGGAAATTGCAGCTATTCCTTTCCAATTAATGTTCTTCTTTGGTTTTGCTTCTATTGCCGGACTTTCGATTAAACATAATTTGGCAGCCCGAAAACGAGCAAATAATTAATTTGTTTTTTGATTTTAATTAGATTTTATTTTATATTAAAGTCTGCCGATTTTTATGGCAGACTTTTTTTATTTAATTAATATTTATTACTATGACAAAAGAACTAATTGACAAAGTATTATTAATCTACGAGTTTGAACCGAATTCTCCTTTATTTGCTGCGGTTGCAAACTACTATCTGGAACAAAAAGAAATTAAAAAAGCTTTGGAAATTTTAAAACAAGGGCTTGAACTTTACCCAGATTACCCTACCGGTCATATTGTTATGGGAAAAGTGCTTACGGTTAACGGCGATTATGAAAAAGCAAAAGAGCATTTTATTACAGCCGGAAAAATTCTTAATTCTTCCGAAATGTTAAAATATTATAATACAAAAATTGAAAATATCATTTCCAACAATCAAAAATTCTCGGAATCGATTAATAACAATTTTGAGGATGATGATTTATTTATCTCGGAAGATGAAATAGACGAAAACACTGATTTATATACCGAAAAATCGGTTGATGATAATCTGGAACAGATTGCTTTGGAGCTTCAAACCGCTAAAATTCCTCCCGTTACTTCAAACGATGAAGATGATTTTGAAGATATTAATATCAATTTTAACAATAAAGAGCTTATTAGCGAACCCCTTGCCTCAATTTATTTCGCTCAAGGTAATTTTAATGAAGCTTTAGAGATGTACGGTAAGCTTATTACCGTAAACCCCGAAAAAGAAATTATCTATAGAGAGAAAATTACCGAAATTAAAAGTATTATGGCTAAAAATAATTAGTTTTGTAATGCAAAGCGATTACAAATACTTACCGGTTCAATTTTTTGAAAGAGACGTTTTTACGGTTGCAAAGGAATTATTGGGTATGTTGTTTATTAAAATAGAAAACAATGAACAGTTAATAGGTAAAATTACCGAGTTAGAAGTTTATACATTTGATGACCCTGCAAGTCACTCGTTTGGAGGGAAAAAGAATAAAAATGCAGTGATGTTTAACGGAGGGGGAGTTTTATACGTTTATTTTACATACGGAATGTACTTTTGCTCAAACATTGTAACAGGAAAATTAAATGAAGGGTCTGCAATACTTTTACGCAGTATGGAGCCGTTAAACGGAATAGAAACGTTTGCTTTAAGACGATTTAAAAAAAATGTAATTACAAATAACGAAAAACGTAATTTACTTAACGGACCCGGAAAAATTTCAATTGCTTTTAATTTAAATAAGCAATTTAACGGTCTAAATCTTCAAACAAATGATATAAAAATTGCCGAACCAATTGTTAAAACAAGTTTTGAGATTGGAGAATCACCCAGAATTGGGATAAGTAAAGCCGTTGAATTAAAACGAAGGTTCTATATCAAAAACAATTTATATTTATCTCGAAATGAAAAATGAAAAAATACTAATAATTAGAACCGACAGAATCGGAGACCTTACTTTAACGCTACCCTTAGCTGCGGAAATAAAAAAAAACAAGCCCAATTGCACTATTTGTTTTTTAGTTAATAACTACACAAAATCATTAGTTGAATTAAATAATTTTGTGGATAAAGTAATTGCCGCAGATAGTCTATCCTTTTTTCAAATATTAAAATTTTTATTAACAGAAAAATTCGACTCGGTTTTACACGTTTACCCAAGGGCAAAATTTGCTTGGGGTACGTTTTTAGCCGGTATAAAAAACAGGATAGGGACCGGATATAGATGGTATTCATTTTTATTTAATAAAAAAATATTTGAACACCGAAAAAGCGGTGACAAACACGAACTTGAATATAATTTTAACTTGATTAGTATGTTAGGAATAAGTACACATCCGAATTATGATAGTGTAGATTTTAATATACACCCAAAGCAATCTGATTTAACACTAATTGACGAGATATTTAATAAATATAGTCTAAATAACGGAAAACCGACCATTATTTTGCACCCGGGAAGCGGCGGAAGCGCTATTGACCTCCCTTTTAACAAGATTTTGGAGTTAATTACTATTTTGGCACAAAGTTTGCAATTTAATATTATACTTACGGGAAGCAAAGCCGAAAAAGAACTTTGCAACAAACTAACGATAAGTAATAATGTTCTTAACTTTAGTGATAGATTTAATTTAAGCGAACTTGTTGCTTTAATAAGCAAAGCAGACGTGCTAATTGCAAATTCGACCGGACCAATTCACTTAGCTGCTGCACTTAATATATTTACAATCGGATTTTATCCCAAATTTAACGAGTGCAGTGCAAAAAGATGGGGTCCTTATAGTAACAAGAGGTTCATTTTTGAACCTGAAATTGATTGCAAGGAGTGTAACAGAAAACAATGCGAAAGCTTAAATTGCATGAATTCAATTGATGTTAAGAAAGTATTTAAAACAATTAATAAAATTTTTTATTCCGGAGAGGAATTATGAAAAAGAGTATTACGATAATTGTATTTTTTGTAGCCTTGCTTAATTTATTTGCTCAGCAAACTACTTTTCGTAAAATCGAAAATAAAGCTTTTAAAGAAGGTGAGAAACTTACTTTTGATGTAAAATACGGATTTGTTACAGCCGGAGTAGCAGTAATGCAAATTCCCAAGATTAAAAAAATATCAGGGCGTGACGCTTTCCATGTTACATTTTCGGTTAATACAGTTCCTACCTTCGATTCATTTTATAAAGTACGTGATAGATACGAAACTTATCTGGATGTAGAAGGACTTTTTCCTTGGAGATTTGAACAGCACATTAGAGAAGGAGGATATTCACGAGACTTTTCGGCTTTTTTTGACCACAGAAAGGGAAAAGCTAAAACGAGCGAAGGCGAGTATCAAATTCCTTTATATGTAAACGATATTGTTTCGGCATTTTATTTGGCTCGTACTTTCGATTATTCAAAATTAAAAAAAGGCGACAAATTCCATTTGGAAAATTTTTACAAAAATAAAGTATATCCTTTGGATGTAGTATATCACGGTAAAGAAAGAGTTAGCGTTACTGCCGGAACTTTTGATTGTGTAATTGTCGAACCTTTGGTTACGGAAGGCGGATTATTTAAAAGTGAAGGTACTATTCTTGTTTGGCTTACGGATGATGACCTTAAAGTGCCCGTAAAAGTAAAAACAAAAATTATTATCGGATCAATTGATGCCGAATTAACGGCATTTGAAGGACTTGCCGGAAAGTTAAAAGCAAAAAAATAATTTTGCAGTAAAATAATAAAAACTTATAAATTGTATTTTTGCATAGCACAAAAAGGTTTATTATATACCTGTACACTATTTTTGCAATGTTGAATCTTTTTTCATAAAAACAAACATTTAATTTTGATTATTTAAAAAAAATTAATAAATTCTAAATGTATTAATACTCAGGTTATATTTTTTAGAAATACTTAAACAAGTTATTTAAAACATTTGGGTGTTGCATTGAGGAAATATAGTTTTTATTACGCATTCAATAAATTAAACAAATATGTTTACTTATTGTTTTTTATTTTATTCCCCACTCTAAATATATTAGCACAGCCCGATAGTGTTGATATATACGATCTCGACTTATATCAATTAACTAAAATAAAAATTACTTCTGCATCAAAAGTTACTGAAAATAAAAACGAAGTACCTTCAACAGTTCATATAATAACGGCAGAAGAAATAAAGGAAAACGGTTTTTTAACTTTAGAAGAAGCACTTTCAACTCTCCCCGGTT
The DNA here is from genome assembly GCA_937930275.1 of uncultured Ignavibacteria bacterium. Classification (GTDB taxonomy): domain Bacteria; phylum Bacteroidota; class Ignavibacteria; order Ignavibacteriales; family Melioribacteraceae; genus JAEXOD01. The sequence continues at coordinate 15,498 of CALGLM010000373.1, read as the reverse complement.
TTCAATTTCGCAACATACAAGGTATAAACAGTTATATTTTTCAAAGGGGAATTCCTAATCAAAATAATTTAACTTTGGTATTAATTGACGGAATTCAAATTAACGAACTTAACTCAGGCGGGTTTTACGGAGGGGGTCAATATAATTTAACTAATGTTGATAGAATTGAAGTAATGTACGGTCCGTCTTCGGTTGCATACGGTACTAATGCAGTATCGGGCATAATCAATATAATAACTAAAACCGCTTTAAAAAACAGAAGTAGAGCAAATTTGCTTTTGGGCACGCATAACACTGCAAAAGCAGAACTAAATTATTCATACACCAACAAATCTAAAAATTTTGGCATTTTATTTTCGGGGATGCTAAAAAAATCGGACAAGGCAGATTTAAAAAGTGCCGAAGGAGATTATAATTGGTCTGATAAAATTGATAATTTCGAAAAAGATTATACGTTTGATTTCAAAATTCAATACAACTCTCTTACTTTCGGTACTAATTTTTTACAAAAAGAAACATCTACCGCCACATTAAACAAAACCGTAGGAACAATTTTTAAAGATTACGGAACATCGTGGAATATTAGGTTTGTGAACAACTACTTAAAATACCAACACGAGTTTTCAAAAGAAATTAATATCTCTTCGGTTATTTATAATCGAAATACCACTGTATTAGATAACACTATTTATTTTGTTACAGATACTGCTCAGATTGGTTACTATAGACCAAATAATTTAACCGGTTTTGAAACTATAATTAACTATAAACCATACAAAATATTTTCGATATCGGGCGGTTTAACATACGAGTACGAAAAGTTATCAAAATATGCATCTTTATCTTATAGTAATTCTCAATTTACGGAGCCCCCTACTCCAAAAACGCCGCCTAAAGCAAATAACACTTTGGTAAGTATGTTTTTGGAACCACGTTTTGTGCTTATAGATAGCTTGTTTATATCGGGAGGTTTTCGATATGATAACAGTACCATTTACAACCAAGTTTTTACACCGAGGGTTGGTTTAAGTTATAATTTCAACAAAAATATAGCACGTATAACATACGGCGAGGCATTTAGAGCCCCAAAGCCGTGGGATTATTCTGACGGACTCGGTAACTCTTATTTAGTCCCAGAAAAAATGAAATCGCTTGAAGCAGGCATATCTCTATATTTATCGCCAAATTATAAAATTGATATTACAGGATATATAAACAAGCTTGAAAAAGCAATAACTAAAGAAATTTACACTAATGGTTATAGGTGGGTTAACAGCGGAGAAGTAAATACAAAAGGGGCAGAAATAATAATTAACTATGTCTCAAAATATTTTAAATCGGAAATTAATTATACTTACACAAAAAGTGATTTTGCAAACAATATTATTGTTCCGGAAATAAGTGAACATACCGCTAATTTTAACATCACTTATTTAATTAATAATTACTTCAAATTAAATTTAAGAGCAGATTTTGCAGGTGAAAGAAATAGCCCAAATTTAATTGCAACAACAAACAGTTACAAAATTTCCCCATATTTAATATTTCACGGAACGGTATCTGTTATAAACTATAACGGTTTTGATATTCAGTTAATTGTTAAAAATATATTTAATACCGAGTATTACCATACATCTAACCGAGATGTTAGCAGATATCGTCAATCCCAAAGAACAATTATGCTTTCTATAGGATATGCATATAATTAGATTATGGGGCTGTATTAAAATAGTCTTATTTTGAATTTTGTTAAAAAATTCCTGCTTTACACGTATATTATCATTCCCCAAACTATTCTCAATAGAAGAGGTTACAGCACTTGCAATCCGTTGTATTACAATAAGTTTCGGATATTTATTGGCGTTAGGTAATTTACCCTAAGTTGAATGTTTAAATGTATTATTCCCCCTCTATGAATTATGGTGGGGCTTACGGGGTTAGTTTTAGCAACTTTTTTATTAAATTTGACCCCCTTGATACAGCCCCCAAAAAGAATTTAGTTAAAGTTTTTAAAAAACAAATGTCTTAATTGTTTAACTCCTTGCAAATAAATTAATATTAAATTTAATTTTAGCGTTTAAAAAAATTGAAAAAAAGCAATAAATTGTTTAAATTTACAGGCTATGAAAAAAATAATTATTGCAATAGACGGACCGGCATCATCCGGCAAAAGTACATTGGCAAAAAAGCTTGCCGATTACCTTAACTTTCTCTATCTCGATACCGGTGCGATGTATAGAGCTATTACATACCTTGTACTTAAAAACAATATTGAATCCGATATAGCAAAAATAATTGAACTGACCAAACAAATTAAATTAGATTTAAAATTTGAAAACGGCGTTACACGTGTTTGGGTTGATAACGAAGAAGTTACCGATGAAATTAGAAAGCCATTCGTTAGTTCAAAAGTAAGCGAAGTAAGTACAATACCTCAGGTACGTGAAGAAATGGTAAGTTTACAAAGACGTATTGCAAACCAGCATAGCATAATTACGGAAGGGAGGGATACAACAACCGTTGTTTTTCCCGAAGCTGATATAAAAATATACTTAACCGCTTCTGTAGAAGCTCGTGCAAAACGAAGGTATAAAGAGTATTGCGAAACCGACCAAAATGTTAGCTTTGAAGAAGTTTTTGAGAATATAAAAAAAAGAGATTTAATAGATAGCAGCAGAAACGTAAGCCCGTTAAAAAAAGCAGATGATGCTATTGAAATAGACACAACGGAAATTACCGTAGAACAAGAAAAAACTGAAGTTTTGGCTTTAGTAGCCAATTTAGTTGAAAAATTAAGAAATTAACAGGTCACCTAAATTAATTAATGTTAAACTAATTTATTGCCGCATTTTATATGTTTGTGACCGAGATATAAAAAGTGGTGTTGTATTTTTTGGAGGATAAATGTCCGAATTACAAGACGGCACTCAAGAAGCCGTAAAAGAAACAAAAGTTAAATCGGTAGGAAAAACCCGATACTTTAACGAAGAAGATTATTCAGCTACCGAACAAATGGAATTTGAAGAGTTAATCTCTAAATCATTCCGTAACATTCGTGAAGGCGAAATAATTAAAGGCAAAATTGTAGCCATTGACGGAGATAACGTTGTATTAGAAGTCGGATTTAAATCTGACGGTTTAATTCCCAAATCAGAATTTACTGCTACAGAAGAACTCAAAATTGGTAATTCCGTTGAGATAGTTATAGAAAGTAAAGAAGACGAAGAAGGAAACTTGGTATTAAGCAAAAAGAGAGCTGACTTCCTTAAAATGTGGGAAAAAGTTAAAGATGCTTTCACCAACGAAACAGTTATCCAAGGCAAAATTCTTAAACGCATTAAAGGCGGTATGGTTGTTGATATTATGGGCGGAATCGAAGCTTTCTTACCCGGTTCACAAATTGATATTAGACCTGTTCGCGATTTCGATGCTTTTGTCGGTCAAACAATGGACTTTAGAATTGTTAAAATTAATGAACCTACGGAAAACGTTGTTGTTTCGCACAAGGTATTAATTGAAGAAACCATTGCAGATCAAAGACAAGAAATTCTTGACAAATTAGAAAAAGGTCAAATTCTTGAAGGTATTGTTAAAGCTATTACCGATTTCGGTGTGTTCATCGATTTAGGCGGCGTTGACGGTTTAATTCATATTACAGACTTAAGCTGGGGCAGAATAAATCATCCGAGCGAAGTTGTTAAATTAGACGACAAAATTAAAGTTGTTGTTACCGATTTTGACAAAATGAAAAAGCGTATTTCATTAAGCTTAAAACAATTGTTACCGCATCCTTGGGAACAAATTGAAGAAAAATATAAAATTGGTGACAAAGTATCGGGCCGCGTAGTTTCATTAACTGAGTATGGTGCATTTATTGAAATAGAAAAAGGTATTGAAGGATTAATTCACATTAGCGAAATGAGCTGGACACAACATATAAGCCATCCTTCTCAATTCGTTTCGATGGGACAAATTGTTGAAGCCGTTATTTTATCATTAGATAAAAACGAAAAGAAAATTTCTTTGGGTATGAAACAATTAACTCCGGACCCATGGCAAGAATTAATGAAAAAATATCCTGTAGGAAGTAAACACTTAGGAACTGCACGTAACTTAACTAACTTTGGTGTATTTGTTGAATTAGAACCCGGTATTGACGGCTTAGTTCACATTAGTGACTTATCATGGACAAAGAAAATTCGTCACCCCGGTGAAGTTGTTAAGAAAAACGAAAAAATTGAAGTTGTTGTACTTGGCGTAGATACAGATCAAAGAAAAATTTCTTTAGGTCACAAACAAGTTAACGATAACCCATGGGATGATTTTGAAAAATTATATTCCGTTGGTAGCGATGTGGCAGGTAAAGTTGTTAGATTAATCGAAAAAGGATTAATTGCAGAACTACCTAAAGGCGTTGACGGTTTTGTACCGGCTACTCAATTATCACCTTCAAAAATTAAAAACTTATCGATCGGTTTTGCTGTTGATACAGAACTTGAATTGAGAGTTGTTGAATTTGATAAAGAAAACAAAAAAATCGTTTTAAGTGCTTTAGCTCCGTTAAAAGAAAAATCTGACGAAGAAATTGTTAACTATATTACTACACATAAATTAGAAAAAGTTAACATAGACGCAATTAAAACTGCTGACGCAGGTAAATTTGATAGTAGCGATTTTAATTTATACGAAGATCCTACATCTGATGCAAAAAAAGACAATAAACCGGCAGAAGAAGAAACAAACACCGAATCTGCAGAATAATTTAGAGTCTTAAATTATAAAATTGGGGCTGTATTTTATGGTTGTTCACCTAAAATATAGCCCTTTTATTTTATTGGTAAAAATCATAAATTATTGAACGAACTTTTAATTTTTTGTATTTTTTAAGTATATATTTTTTTTGAAAGGAATTAATTGAGTAACACCGTAGCTTTTTATACACTTGGATGCAAGTTAAATTTTGCGGAAACAAGCACAATCGGAAAACAGTTTTTAGATAAAGGATATAAGATTGTTGAATTTAACGAGCATGCAGATGTTTATGTTATAAATACTTGTACCGTTACAGAAGGGGCGGATAAAGAATGCAGGCAAATTGTTAGACGTGCTTTACGAAATAACCCGGAAGGTTTTGTTGCCGTAACCGGCTGTTATGCACAGTTACGTCCGGATCAAATTTCCTCTATTAAAGGGGTTGATGCCGTTTTAGGCAGCAACGAAAAATTTAAGCTATTTTCTTTAATAGATAATTTTAATAAAAAAGAACTTTCTTGTATCCACATTACTCCGACAGATAAACTTGATGATTTTATTACGGCTTTTTCATCCGATGCCGATAGCCGCACTCGTGCATTCTTTAAAATACAAGACGGCTGCGATTATAAGTGCAGCTACTGCACAATTCCCCTTGCACGAGGGAAAAGCAGAAGCATGCAACCGGATACTATGACGGATAAATTTATTGAACTGTTAAAAAATGACTATAAAGAAATAGTTCTTACAGGAGTTAATGTTGGCGATTACGGAAAATTAATAAATACTAATTTTTATACCGCTTTAACAAAATTAGTTGAAGTTGAAGGAAATTTTAGATTACGAATTAGTAGTATTGAACCAAATTTACTAACAGATGAAGTTTTGCAGTTGGTTAAAACCAACGATAAGATGTGCAAACATTTTCATATTCCTTTGCAAAACGGAAGTCCTAAAATATTAAAATTAATGAAACGCCGATATACGGCTTCTTTTTATAAAAAACTGGTAAATAAAGTTGCTTCGGAAATTTCTGATGTCGGAATAGGCGTGGATGTAATTGTAGGTTTTCCCGGAGAAACCGAAGAGGATTTTTTATTGACTTTTAATTTGCTAAAAGATTTGCCAATTTCGTACTTACATGTTTTCACTTATTCCGATAGACCTAATACAAAGTCAATCGAAATGGAAAACAAAGTACCGATTGAAATAAAAAAAGAAAGGAATAATAGACTTAGGATTTTAAGCCAAAAGAAACATCACGAATTTTTGGAAAAAATGATCGGTAAAAATCTCGAAGTACTATTTGAAGCCGAAGAACACAACGGTTTTATTCAAGGTTTTGCTTCTAATTATGTTAGAGTAGCATTGCCTTACGATAGTAAGCTTATAAATAAATTAGCTAACGTAAAAATTATTAGGGTTGAGGATAATATATGTTATGCAGAATTAATAAACAATTAATATAGGTTAAAAATGAAGATATCACCGGTAATAATTGCAGTTTTATTTTTAATGTTTTCAGTTTCTTTGTTTGCACAAAACAATAACAGCTTATATGAACTTAAAAACAATATCACTATTACTGAAAGCAATAACTTAATAACGCCTCCTTTACTTACCGAAAACTCGGGTAAAAAAAGCACCGGTTTGGCAATTTTATATTCCCTTGTTTTGCCCGGAATGGGAGAACTATATGCGGGTGATTACTCATTGGGGAAATATTTAACTGCTGCCGATGTTGTTTTTTGGGGGGCAGCAATTGGTTTTGATACTTACGGAAAATGGGAGGAAGATAATTACAAAGCTTTTGCAAAATCCAAAGGAGGCGTAACTTACACCGGCTCGGACGAAGACTTTTATGCAAGAGTAGGAAGTTACATGAGCGTTAATACTTTTAACCGCGAACAGGAATTAAATCGTAATTTCGGCGATGTTTATAATACGGATGTGTATTATTGGAATTGGAACGATAACGATACTCGTAAAGAATACAGAAATATGTGGACAAGCAGCGAACAAGCGTATAATAACGTTCGTTTTGCGGTAGGGGCATTAATATTAAATCGTATTGTTAGTATTATAAATGCCGTTAGACTTGTAAACAGGCACAATAAAAGTATTAACACTCAACAATCTTGGAATGTTAATTTCGGAATTGAGAACTCATTTACGCAAAACAGCGGTATTAAAGTTAATTTTATTAAAGCCCTTTCATTTTAATAAGAGATTATTACATAAATTTAAGTTATACTTAGCCAAGTAAAATATTCTTGAATATATATAAATTATATTTTATACAAAAAAAAAGACACCTAAACACGGTGTCTTTTTTTGTTTTAAAATAAAACGAGACGCACATATATACGTCTCGATAAAATATCTTCACAAATATTTCAAAATCGGAAATTTAATATTCCTCGTTATTCTACTTCTTTTCCTAAATTATATTTACGTCTTTGGTGTGGATCTAAGTATAATTTACGTAATCTGTATGATTTAGGAGTAATTTCTACTAATTCATCATCTTTAATATATTCAAGTGCCTCTTCAAGCGAAAATTTAATAGCAGGTGTAATTTTAATAGCTTTATCACTACCGCTTGCACGCATATTTGTTAATTTTTTACCGCGTTGAACGTTTACTTCAATATCCATATCTTTATTGTTTTCGCCGACTATTTGACCGGTATAAACATATTCGCCCGGGTCAACAAAAAACTTGCCTCTATCTTGCAAACTATCAATAGCATATCCGGTAGATTCACCGTCACCCATAGAAATTAACACACCGTTTTGCCTAAAAGTAATATTACCTTTAAAAGGTTCATATTGGTAAAATCTGTGGTGCATAACTGCTTCACCGGATGTTATTGTCAATATTCTGTTTCTTAACCCTATTAAACCGCGTGAAGGAATTTTAAATTCTAAACGAGTCATTGACCCTTTGGCTTCCATCTTAAACATTTCACCCTTTTTAGAACTTACAAGTTCAATCACTTTTCCGGCAAATTCTTCCAAAACGTCAATTGTTAAAAATTCTATCGGTTCTGTCTTTTTTCCGTCAATTTCTTTAAATATAACTTTTGGCGGACCTACTGCAAGTTCATAACCCTCTCTTCTCATGTTTTCAATTAAAATTGATAAGTGCAAAATACCACGTCCCGATACTTTGAAAGTATCCGCGCTACCGGTTTCTTCTACTCTAAGGGCAACATTCTGTTCAAGTTCTTTATATAATCTGTCTCTTAAATGGCGGGATGTAACATACTTTCCCTCTTTGCCGAATAACGGGGAATTGTTTACCATAAACATCATGCTCATAGTAGGTTCGTCAATATTAACAATAGGCAACGGCTCGGGGTTTTCGGCATCCGTAACAGTATCGCCTATATCAATTTTTTCTATACCTACAATTGCACAAATATCGCCGCACTCTACTTCCGTAACTTCACTTTTACCTATTCCTTCAAAAGTATATAGCTTTTTAATTTGTGCTTTACTAACCGTACCGTCTCTTTTAATAATTGCCGCCGGTACCCCTGTTGTAAGTTTACCGCGATAAACACGACCTATACCTATTCTACCTACATAATCACTATAATCTAAAGATGTAATTTGTATTTGATAATGCCCTTCCAAATGCCTTGGAGCAGGTATTTTTTCAATAATCGTATCTAATAAAGGAGATAAATTTAGTACGGGATCTTCTAAATTTTTTACTGCCCAGCCGTTACGCCCGCTTGCATAAAGAATGGGAAAATCTAACTGATGATCTGCGGCATCAAGTTCAAAAAACAAATCATAAACTTCGTTAATTACATCTTTTGGTCGGGCATCCAGTTTATCTATTTTGTTAATTACAACAACGGGATATAAATCTAACTCTAATGCTTTTTGCAACACAAAACGTGTTTGCGGCATTGGACCTTCAAATGCGTCAACTAATAAAATTACTCCGTCAGCTAATTTTAATACTCGTTCTACCTCACCTCCAAAATCGCTGTGCCCCGGTGTATCAATTATATTAATCTTAGTATTGTTGTATTCAACACTAATATTTTTGCTTAAAATTGTTATTCCGCGTTCTCTTTCTAAGTCGTTTGAATCTAAAAAACATTCTCTTACAACTTGATTTGAACGAAATACTTCGCACTGCTTTAATATATGATCGACTAAGGTTGTTTTGCCGTGGTCAACATGGGCTATTATTGCAATATTTCTAATGTTCATTTGTACCTAATAATATAATAAATAAACTTTAAAAATACGGAAAATTTTACTTAAAAAGAATTTTTGTAAAAATTTAACACATTAGTTTGCAATAATTTGCGATTTAAACAATTTATTGTTACTTTTATTTTTAACTTAGTTCTTTTAATTTTATTATAACAATCTCGGTTAGGTATAAGGAGACCCAAATTAAGGCAACCCGAAAGATTAAGGTAATTTTATCCGCCAAACCGTAAAATACGTAATCATGAAATATTTAGATTTGTTTGTATTAGTACTTTCAATTACTTTATTTAGTGCTGGTAATTATAAAGCTCAGCTTAGTATTCCTTTAAATGTACCTAAGGAAATTAAAAATAATTTAGAAAAAGTTAATGTAAAATATATAAACTTTAATAATGAAATTAAAGAAAGCTACTTAATAGTAGATAAAAAGTTAAGTAAAGAAGTAAAACAAATTTTTGATTCCTTATTAGTTCATAAATTCCCCATTAATAAAATATCCCCTATGGAAAGCTATGGTTGGAACGATAATAAGTCAATGTCTGATAATAATACTTCTGCATTTAACTACCGTTTTAACAATAACTCAAAAAATAAACTTTCACAACATGCTTTTGGACGTGCAATTGATATAAATCCGTATAACAACCCTTTATTTTATAAAGGAGTAACAAAGCCGAAAGGTGCAGTGTATGATATCTCTAAACCCGGAACTATCACTAAAAACTCTTACATAGTTAAAATATTTAAAAAATTTGGCTGGAGATGGGGCGGTGATTTTACAAAAGTTAAAGACTTTCAACATTTCGAAAAATAACGGAAAGATTTGGTAAAACAGCAATGAGAAAAGAGGCAAAACATGTTAAAACGGTGTCCTATATGCGGCAAACCGATTGAAGCAACGGCAACAAAGTGTAAACATTGTAATTCAAAATTAATTGATACAAACACTAAGTACGTTTGGCAAGACGGCAGTAAAACAGATAGCCCTTTCAAATTTAATATTAAGCCCATAATGCTACTATTTATTTTTACCATAATATTTGCAATATTTATCGGATTTTATTTTTACCCCACTTTAACAGACGCTCGTGATTGGGAATATACCGTACGATTAAATAATAAAGAAGCATATTTTGATTATGTTAACAAACATAAAAATGGAGAACATATAAAAGAAGCATGGAATATTTTAGATAAATGCTGTTGGCAAAAAGCAATTGAAAAAAATAGTGAAGAGGCTTTTTTGTTTTATTTAAAAAAATTTCCAAACGGAATATATAAACAAAAAGCCGCAAGAAATGCAGAAGAATTGGCTTGGAAAAAGGCATGTGAATCCGGAGATAAAAAATTGATAAGGGGCTATATAAAAAATTACCCGAACGGAATATTTATTGAATGCGCAAAATTTAAGTTAAAAGAATAAATAGTATAACCTAATATAATTATTAATTTTGAAATCTTTGAAAATACTTATCAATTTCATCCCTTAAAATAACACCAACTTCTTCAAATATATTTAACAATTCATCATAAATTGTTTCTTTGCTCAAAAAATCCCAAAATTCTGCAGCTACCTTTAATTCTTCTTTTACATCTATCACCCCTTTCATGGTCCAGCGATGATACGGTTGCGGTTCATATGGATTATAAGGTATTGCTATAAGAGTTTGTATCTTCATCTCCGGATTTTCGGCTAAAGTAGTTGCAACCCACTCAAGCAAAGTACGTTTAAAATCCTTAAATTGCCCAAAATTTGGCTTCGCCGTTTTAATATCAATCAAGTACATAGTTCCGTCGTAATCAACTAATTTTAAGTCCACCTTAGTCGGTTTTACCTCAATCTTGTTTCCTTTTGTACAGACTTTTCTTATTTTATTAATTTCTTCAATTTTACACGGAATTGTGTTTTGAGTAACAAGTTCATTTATTATTTGTTGAATTTGATTTTGAGCTTCCGAATAAATATAAGTACCGGCTGTTTGTTGTGTTTGCACTATTTTAAATTTTGTTTTAGCAAATTCAATTGCTATAGGCTCAAAAATCGTAACTCCAAAATTAGTGTTTAATGATTGTATAAATGAAAATAAAGCCATACGATCTTTACCGAGTAACCTCGTATGAAACGGCATAGATGCCGGTTCTGGCTTATAATTTTCTAATTTATTCTTTAAAACCGAAATTAGTTTCTTTTTTAAAAATTCTTTTATTATAATATCCATAATTTATTTATTTTTGTTTTAAGTGAAATATTATTTCAGAATAAGCGGCTTTGTCCTTCTCCGATCTGTTGAGCACGGGACGTTTATATTGGTTTACTATATCCATCCCAACTTTTTCTGCAATTAGAGGATATAAATTATATTTGTCGTTTGCAACCAAAAACACATTATAATTATCAGCTAAATACTGTTTGCAATTATTTAATACTTCTGCAATTCCTTCAACATAGCTCGTTCTGGCTTCTTTTCCTTGCCCTTTATATAGCGCACCTATTTCAAGTTCATCATTTCGCTTAAATCCGAAAAGCTCATATGCATATGCATGCTGTTCGTGGTAGTCAATTAGCCCAACATAAGGCGGACTTGTAAAAATACCGGCTATCTTTTGTCTTTGTAAGATCGTATAAAAAGCGGGATCATTTTTTTCAACCAAATTAAAAATATTTACGTTTCTACTATCACCCACAAAACATTTTTGGTAAGTTTCAGTTCTATACTTCTCAAATTGAATTATTCTATTTACTGTATCAACAGAATAAGTTTTCCACCATTTAATTATCGAAAACAACGGTTTACAAATTTTACCATGCTTTGAGCAATAATAAGTGGACGAAATGGGCTCAACTAACGTTGCTAAATCAGCATGTTTTGTAGCTCTGCACGAACGCATGGTTCTACTTAGTATCAAACTTATTATCTTTTTAGTCTTTAAATTTTTTATTTCTTTTATTCTATCAAAAACAATTCTAATCTCTTTTATTACATGTGGAAAATACCATTTGTTTAAGTAACCGTCACTTTGTTCGTTTTCAAGATTGATTTCATATTTTTCTAATAGGAAATTATATATATTTAAAAATTCTTCTTCTTTTTCTGAGCCATAAGTACTTTCATTAATCATTCCTTTTAATAAATTATTTTTATACTCGGGAACAGGAAAGAATTCAGTATTAAATTTATTTAATTCCAGAAGTAATTCTTTTTCAAATTCAATGTAATGAGCTTCTTGTATATATGTTTCAATTAATTTTGTAATTCCTTTAATATTTAATTGTAAATCAAACAAATCATATTTTTCAATTTTAGAATTGCTAATAAACGAATTAAATTCAGAAACATCGATCCCTATTGCATTAATACCTAATTCATTTGCTTGTACTAATGTAGTACCGCTTCCGGCAAAAGGATCTAATACAATATCTCCCTTCTTAAAAAATAACTCCTTTTTGAAATTATCTATATGATCATCTAAAAAGTATTCAACAAGTTGAGGAATAAATTTACCTTTATACGGATGTAATCTGTGAACATGTTTTGTGGTTTCTGATTCCTTATATTCTTCAAATGATAAAGCCCAATTTAAGTCATCACCTAATTTCATTTTCCAAACATTCGCCCGGTTATATTTTTCATAATATTCAGTTAATTCTTTTTTAGAAATAAAAGTATTTCCGTTCTCATTAAGCTTGCTAATTCTTCCATATTGTATCAAATACGCTATATTAGAAGAGGTAACTGTTTTATTTAAATAATTTGACGCCCAGATACTTGCTTCTTTTATTGTTAACAATTCACCTGAAGAAAGAATATCATTTTGTTGTATCATTTTCTAACTATTTTTAATATTTTTGTAGTTAAATTTACAAATGTTTAACATTAATAAAAAGTTAAAAATTTCGCTAAAATAAAAAAGCCTTTTTACTTATGTCACATTCAGATCATCACCATCACCACTCACATAATATTGTAAATGAAAAAAATTTAATAATTACAATGTTTTTAAATTTTTTAATTACAGTTGTAGAATTAATAGGCGGTATATTAAGCGGAAGTCTTTCTTTAATATCGGATGCGTTGCATAATTTTAGTGACGGAATTGCAGTAATTATAACTTTTATAGCAATTCGCTTAAGTAATAAGCCAAAAACATTTAAGCACACTTTCGGGTTTAAACGTGCCGAAATAATAGCTGCCGTTATAAACGCAGCAACATTAATTATTATAAGTATTTATTTAATTAAGGAAGCTATAATACGATTTTATGAACCCAATTTTATTGAAGGAACCTTGATGATTATTGTTGCTTCTATCGGGTTTATAGCAAATAGTATCGGTACGTTTTTATTAAATAAAGGTAAAAAAGATAATATAAATATAAAAGCAGCATACTTACACCTTTTAAGTGATGCAATTTCAAGCTTGGGTGTAATTATCGGAGCTATTTTTATAATCTACTTTGAAATTTATTGGATTGATCCTTTACTAACAATTATTATTTCTGTTTATATCTTAAGAGAATCTTATATAATTGTTAAGCAAGCTGTTGAAGTAATTATGATGTTCACCCCCAAAGAAATTGATATTGAAGAACTGACAAAAGTGATTGGAACATTCAAGGGAGTTAAAAACATCCATCATATTCATCTTTGGAAATTAAATGATACAGATACGCATTTTGAAGCTCACGTAGAAACAGAAGATATAAAAGTTAGCGAAACAATAATAATTCAACAAACAATCGAAAAATACCTTCACGATAAATACGAAATAAATCACTCTACACTACAATTTGAATGCGGAAGATGCGATTTTAACAATGACTACAAAATTTAGCACGCTTGTTATTATTTAATTAATTAAGTATATTCTTATTTTAATAATAAATAATAACTATTTAATGAAGGGGTGTTTTACATTATTTTTTTTCTTATTTACTAATTTATTGTTTTGTCAGAATTTATACGACTTGATAAATAATAAGTTAAAGAACGATTTGTTTGATAAGAAAGAGCAGATTGAGGGGAAATTAGTATTATTTGCAACCGATTTTAGCAATTCTGTTTGGGTAAACCCCGAAAAAATAGAGAATATTGATACATTAATAAATTTTGACGAAGACATTAATTTATTACTTTCGGCAATTTCGTTACGGTTATTTGATAACGAAAAATTTAATATTAATTCATATTTAACAGCAATTATCCCCGGTTCAACCGAACCGTATTTACCAAATTCAGATGATTACGATATTCCTTTCAAACAAGAAATGACTGCTAAATATTTAATTCAGCAACGTTCGGGAATTTACAATCTTTTTAACAATAATAAAGAAAAATTTCTTGAAATAACTAAAAATGATAGTTACATCTATAACGATTCTGATTATATTCTAATTATTGATAGCCTTTCATCCTTTTTATCCAAAAACAATTTTAAGGAAATTGACCCAAATTTAAATTTTAACTATAATAAATTGAATTTTTTGTTTTTATCTAAAGTACTAAATAGAATAAGCGGAGGGAAATTAATTAATGCACTTGAAAGAAATATTTATAATATAGCAGGAATTAATAATTTTACTATAGAAAATAAAATTAGTCCGTATCTTTTAGCGTTGTATTATAAAAATATAATTAAAAACGAAATGGTTATTCCTAAACGTTTAATGGATAATTATTTGTTAAGCTCAATACCGATAAACAATTTTTTTATTGAGTACGCAATGGGCTGTTTTTATTACAAAAATATAGGGTACGGTAATATTTCGCTTTATGATAATTCCGCACGACTGACAATATACATTCCAACTAAAAATATTTTTTTACTATTTTATATTTTTGAAACAAAAATTAACAATGATGATTTTTTACTTAGCAAAGATATTAATAAATTATTGGAATTATTATCAAAAATTAACTTTAATTAATTACAGTTCCGTTTCGTCTTCGGCAAATGCGTCTTCTGTTTCATAAACCGCAACTTTAACTTTTGCAATATTAGCAGGTAATCCGTATTGTTTTATTTGTTTTAATAAATACAATACTAAGTTTTCCGCAGTGCATTCGGTTTCAAATATCAGATGTTTAAATTCAAGTTCGGTAAGTAAGCGTAATAATTTTTTATCTTCTTTATATACAATAAACGAATGATCTAAAACACCTAATATTTTTTCCATAATTGAATCAATTATAAAAAAATCTAAGACCATACCGTTTTTATCTAATGTCCCTGTCAGTTCTATTTTTGCTTTATAGCTATGTCCGTGTAAATTATTACACTTCCCCTCATGAAACACCAATCTATGCCCCATTTCCCATTTATATTCTTTTGAAACTTTCATTTGTTGATTATTTAGGTTAAATTATTAAATTTGTAAACTAAAATAAATTTATTTATTCAAATATACAAAAAATGCCAAAATTTAGCAGAATATACCTAACCGGATTTATGACAAGCGGCAAAAGCACAATAGGTCCAATATTGGCAAATGTTTTAGGGTGGGATTTTTG
>CALGLM010000372.1 GCA_937930275.1 uncultured Ignavibacteria bacterium | reverse complement strand
GAAGCATTATCATAATAACCTTCATAAAAATAATATATTAAATCGTTTTGTAAATTATTTGTTAGTCTAACGTCTTTCCAATCAATAGATATATCAAAAGGATTTGAAATTAGATTCCACCCTTTGTTTAATTTTATTGAATAAGTGTTGTTATTAAGTTTTACTTTATTTACCGTAAAAGGTCCTAAATGTATATTATTTTTACTTATTATCCAAAAAGCTTTTCCGGGTGAAAAAGAAAAATCATTCTCGTTTTCGGGTAAGAAAGGAATAGGATAAATATTGCCTGTTTCTCTAAATGCCATCCAATTAACTCCGGCACTTCCGGGTAAAATACTTTTTATTTGTATAACGGTATCACCGGGTATGCTTACCATTTTAAAGTTTTCGGATTTAGTAATATCACTATTATTTACTTGAAATACGGCGTTAACCAAAAAACGATTTCCTGTTTGAGCCGATAAATTATATATTAAGAATGTGAATACACAGAAAAGAACTTTTTTTACATCCATCCTAAAAATAATCCTCCGGCAATTATTAGTTTATTATTTATATATTGCGAGTTGTTAAAGTATTTTGTGTATTCTGCTTGAATAAAAAGATTTTTAAATTTAAACATTACAGATGTATTTAATCCGATATTTACTAAGTATTTCTTTTTATCGTTAAAATTAGTTTCAAGATGATTTACTTTCACACCTAATTCGGGATAAACATATCCCCAAAAAAGTGAGAACGGAATATAGTTAACCGATGCTTCCAAATATGATATTTTTAATTTTGTATCAAGTTTATTGCTTTGGGGAGGAACGGGAGGATACGCAAAATTTAATGGTAGTGCAGTCATTTCCTGTTCTGTATTGTAAAATCCGAATGCAAAAGAGAAGGGACTAATTATTGCTTTTATATTAATAGGGTTAAAGTTTAAATTAGGATTTTGAGTATAGTAGGGAATAAATACCGATCGATTTATTAAATCCGATTTTAATTTATCGGAAATTGTTCCGGCAGAAAAATAAGCACCGTTTATTATTTGTCTAATTCTTGTTTCATAAAATCCGTTTCCTCTATAAAAAGAAATAGAGTCATCTTTTATTGGAGTAGTAAAATAATTTATTAAATCCGATATTACAGGTATTCCTTTTTTTTGCGCATAAAAGTTTGAGTTAAGCGGAATAAAGGACAAAAAAATTAAAACTATAAAAAAGTATTTATTATAGTGGCTCAATTATAATATCTCCTTGTGTTGTTCTGCCGCCTAAAACAATGATATTAACGTCTGTATTCTTTTTATAACTGTTTTTTGTAGCGATTAAATTATATTTATTTGAACCCGATAACCGTAATACTTGCGGAATAATATAATGTCCCTGCAAGTCAGTTAAAACAGATGCTGTAGGAGGGTTGGTGGTTATATTTACGCCAGCAACCGGAAGTGCAGTTTTAGAGTCTGTTACAATTCCTTCAATTACTCCGTAAATTGGCTCCAAAGTTAAATTAACATTAATCTTGGTGCTATCGGCAAACTTAACAATTTTTGTTGCAATATCATATGTACCTGTTTTATCGGCTTTAAGAGTGTAAGATTGGTCACGTAGAATTAAAATATTAGGAATTGTAAAATTTCCGGAATTATCGGTATAGACTACACCGGTGGTCGGTTCTGTTGAAATTGTTACTCCAAATACCCCGCTGTTTGTAACAACATCAATCACTTTGCCGCTAATTGAGCCATACCTTTCTTCGTATAGAATGAAATCGCCTATTACAATTTTCCCGGTATCTACTTTTACAGAAATCTCTTCCGAATAAAATCCGCTTTTACTTGCCTTAATTACATATGTACCTGGTGTAATTTTATCTATTACGTATGTACCGTCAATATTGGTTGTTACGCTTGCCGAAGAACCGGTAGTTGAAATTAGCACTTGAGGAATGACTTCTCCGGTTTTGGCAGAGATAACTTTCCCGATGATTTTTTCACTTACAGATTCCTGTGAAGTTACCGGGTCATCTTTAGCACTGCACCCAAAAATAATAAATAAGGCAAAAAATATTAAAAAAATATACGTTTTTTTCATAAAATAATCCTAATACTTAATTATTACATATTCAATTATTATACCAAATACAAAAAATTAGACTAAAACTAAATTTTTCGGATGTAATAATTTATTAGAAAAGAACAATTTAATACTATTAATAATCAAACATAAAATATGTTTATTAAAATACTAAAAAAATTAAGAAGAGATGTAAGAAAAATTAGAGATTAATAATTGCATAATATTAGCCAAATGAACAACCTTTTAAACTTTTTCTTATTTTTTATTGTCCAATATTAGTATAAAACCGCATAAATATGCGGTGGCTATTATTCCAAATTTTTAATAAAATGTTTCGCCAAAATAAATTAATATGTTATTTTGAAAAGTGTTTTTTACGTTATTATTATCAAGGGATTAGATGAATAATTATTTACGCCTAATATTAGTGTGGCTGTTATTATTATGCTCAGATACTATTTTTGCTCAAAGTACGGGAATTTTACGAGGATTTTTAAGTGATGTGAACAACGGAGAGGTATTAGCCTACGGAAATGTTTATATTAAGGAAATAAAAGCCGGTGGTTCTACTGACGGAAACGGTTACTACTACATTACAGGAATTCCTGCGGGAAAGTCATATACGGTTGTTTATTCATATGTCGGTTACAAATCCAAAGAATTAAAAATTTTAATTCCTGCCGGAAAAATGGTTCAGCAAAACGTAGCACTTGAACCTTCAAGTTATCAGCTCGAAACTATAGAAAAAGTTGCAAATGCAATAAACAAAGAAAAAAATTCTACAAATATTGGATTGCAACGAATATCTATAAAGGAACTTGAAAAACTTCCTAAAGGGGTAGAAACCGATGTGTTTCGCTCATTGCAGTATATTCCGGGAGTAAAATCAACCGGAGATGTTTCGGCGAGGTATTATGTTAGAGGAGGAGCGAGTAATCAAAATTTGGTATTACTTAACGGTGCTACTGTTTATAATCCGTTTCATGCTTTAGGTTTGTTTAGCGTAATTGACCCCGAGATGATTAACAATGTGGAATTTTTTAAGGGGGGCTTTTCAAGTGAATTCGGTGGGAGAGTTTCAAGTGTATTAAAAGTATTAACAAAAGATGGAAATAGGATTAATTATTCTGCAAAAGCCTCTGCAAGTTTGATGACCGGCAAAGCATTAGTTGAAGGTCCTTTTGCCGGCGGTTCGTTTTTAATTACCGGACGAAAGAGTGTTAATAGTGAAATATTGAAGAAATTTTTAGATGACCAATCAGTACCGATGGATTTTTATGATTTTTCTTTTAAGGTGAACACAAACAATCCGTTTATTGAAAACGAGAAATTTATATTTTATGGTTTTTTAAGCGGGGATAAACTTAAAAATGATGACCCGTTAAAAGAAGATTTTAGCTGGAATAATGATATTTTTGGATTTGACTGGCAACAAGTTTATGATAGTCCTTTAATAAGTAAAATTAGTCTTTCTCAAAGCAAGTTTACGGGAAAATTAATACCAAATTTAAGTAATACTAAAGCAAGAGAAAATACTATTATAGATAATACACTTTCTTTTGATATGAACTATATTTATGACAGTAAAGATGAACTTGGATTTGGAGCAGCTTTAAAAACTATAAAATCTGAACTCAATCTTGAAAATCAAAACGGTGCTTTAACGCAAATTGACGATTTCGGCGGAAATTTTTCTGTTTACCTAAAGTATAAATATTTGAGGTATGAAAACTTAGGAATAGATTTAGGTTTGCGTGCTAATACCGTTTCGTTTACGCCAGGCGGCGAGTTTTTTATTGAACCGAGGATAAGTTTTACATACAGAGTAGATCCTCAAATTGCAATAAAAGGGGCTTATGGAGTATATCAACAAGAGATTACTACTTTATCTGATGAAAAAGAAGTGATTTCGTTATTTGAACCGTATTTAATTACACCGGAATATCTTAATCCTACTCGTTCAGAACACTATATCGGAGGATTGGAGATTGACATTACAAGTAAACTAAATTTTCAATCTGAAGTATATTATAAAAAAGTACTTAATTTGCCTTTAATAAATGAAAACAAAATTTACAATAGCGATCCGGATTTTATTTCCGGAGAATCGGAAGCATACGGAGGTGAATTTTTAGTAAAATATTCCGATATGCCTGTTTCTTTAACTCTTTCGTACTCACTTAGTTATGCATATAATATTGCGGAAGGTAAGAGATTCTACCCTAAGTACGATAGCCGCCATAATTTGAATATAATATTAGATTATAACTTTGGAAACGATTGGGTAGCAAATGTAATTTGGTCATATAATACAGGTTTACCATTCACGAAATTAATTGGTTATTACGATAAGCTATATTTAAATGATTTTTATTCAAATTGGATTTTATATG
>CALGLM010000371.1 GCA_937930275.1 uncultured Ignavibacteria bacterium | reverse complement strand
ACCGAAGCCGATATTAATAATACCGGCATGCGTTAGTTTACGACTATAATTACCGAATTCCTTTTACATGAAATATTATATGCTGAAGAAAAAAAAGAGCTTTGCAAAGCTTAATTACGAACTTGAACGTGCAATAAATGAACTTGAAAATCTTAGCAAGATTAAACCAAACTGGTTTGAACCGGATATATCATTATCCGATAATGAACAAGTAATTTATTCTCTGTCTAAAGGCGAAGTTGGGTTAAGGGGTGAAATATTAAAAACAAAAAGAGAAGTTATTTATAATTATTATTATTTGTCACAAGTAAAAAAGCTAAACGAAATGTTAAGAACTATAGAAGAGATAAAAGCGATGAGAAAGGATTAGTCCCTATGTCTTTTTTCTATAAAGAACGACCTTATTGGATTTATCTTTTTGATAAATAACTTGTATATGGCTGTTACACAAAGAGCGATAATAAAGATATAAACAAATGAAAGTAACATTTTAATTATCCTTAAATAACTTAATAGGAAATTACAAAATAAAATGGCGGGAATCAATATATGTTGTTAATAATTTATTCTTTTAATTATTAGGTAGGAAATACTATAAATTGTTAATAAAAACATACGTAAAATAATGTATACCGTGCTGAATTTTACAAAAAAATTTGCTAAACTTGTAAACAAAATCAGGCTAAACTCAACACTAACAAAGCTCGATGATAAAGATACGGATTTTATGTTTAACGGTATTCCGGCACAGTTAAAGACCCAAAACACCGAATCGGTTAAGGTTTTGGTACGTGCATTGCAAGACGCGGAACACCAAGCCGATTTAGTATTTATTGACTTAATAAAAGAAAACGAAGATATTGAACGAGAATTAGAGAGAGCAAAAAATTGATTAAACAAACATACAAACAAGAAACTATTCTATTATTACAATAACGAACTCATTGATGCACAAAATGGATGATAAACTAAGAAAAATGGCGATGCGCGATATTGAAGAAACTATTGAAGAATCGGTGCGAAAAATACGAACTTCGACAACTCAAGCTTCATATTTATTTGGCAAATAATATGCACACACTACCGAGAAAATAATAACAAGGGAAGATGAAAAATAGATTATATAAATTATTAGAGAAAAATTTTGGTTTTACACTCAAGGATTTTGATAACTTAATATTGTAAAAATATTAAATGATATTAAATTCATTTTTAATAAGAATATGTTCATAAAAATCAAAGGTTCCCCAAACTCATAGTAGAGTTTGAGTTGATAGCCCGAAAGTTATTCACCATAGAGTTTTTACCGCTTTTAGACAGAGCGCACACAATGTACGCCCTATAGTATGCATCAAAAATTTACTTCATCAATACAAGCTTTTTAGTACTTACAAAATTTCCGGCTTCAAGTTTATACATATAAATTCCGCTTGCTAAATTACTACCGTTGAAATTAACGATAAATTTTCCTATCTCTTTGTATTCCTCAACCAATACTGCAACTTCTTTACCTAATATATCATATACTTTTAACGATACTTTACCGGCTTTCGGTATTTGGTAACTAATGGTAGTGTTAGGATTAAAAGGATTAGGATAGTTTTGACTCAAACTGTAGTCAATTGGTTTTTGTATATTGTTTTCAACTGAAGTAATAGGAAGAATTACTCCATTAATAAAATTAATTGGGATGACATTACCTGTCAAATCAGCAAGTTCAGTTAACAATGGATTTATTTTTAATCTGCTACTATCCCCAATATATAAAAATTTAAGTTGAACCATTACTTCGTCATTAAGATTTACTCCTTCCAAACCATCCCACGCAATAACAACTTCGTGATTAATTCGCCCTGCTAGAACGCCTTCAAGTTGTGAGTTCCTGTAAGCAATTCTTCCCCATTTAACCGTATTTGTATCTATCGTAATTCTAATAGTTATTGCACCGATATTTGTTATGTTTTTACCGATTAAACTAACTAAAACACTATCCCCTGGCTGACAAAAGGTAGAGTCCAATTGTAGAGTAGGGACTTGTGAATAAGATAATTTATATATCAGTATAACTAGAAAAACATACATTATTCTTTTCATCTAATTTTGACCTATTTATTAATGATCATTTTTTTTACTGCCGAATGGGTAGCGGTTATTGTTCTATAATCTATCTTGTAAAAATATACGCCACTGGACAGTTGTGAAGCGTTAAATGTAAAAGAATAAAATCCGGCATCAGAAAACTCATCTTTTATAACGGATATACTTTGTCCAAGAATATTAAATACTTCAAGTCTGACAAATCCTGCTTCCGGTAAACTATATTCTATTTTCGTTTCGGGATTGAAAGGATTGGGGAAATTCTGTGAAATATTAAAATTATCGGGGATTACCGAAGAAAGTTTTGGAACGGTAATTCCGATGTTTTTGTAAACATTGCCCTCAATATCTGCAAATTCACACTTATCCCCCAGCATAAATTCCCCTTTAACTTTATTTGCTATTTGTTTAAACTTTAAAGTAATAAATGCCGAATTAGCCGATATCTCTTTCCCAGCTACGTCATCCCAAGCTAATAAAATTCTATTATCAGCAACATTGTAGCTAATTTGATGAATATTTTTGTCTAACCCCAAAAATTCAAGTTCTTGTTTAGGATAAACAAGCTCTAGAGTAATTGCTCCAAATAGTCCGCCGTCACTTATTCGGATTGGATAGAGAATTTCTTCATTGATATTTGTTGTTAAATAATCGGCATATGACAAACAAATAGGGTTGCTTGTTTTTAACAAATTAGGATTATAACTGCCATTTATATCGCCTACAATAATACCTTCAATATCACAATTCTTATTTGAGCCGTCAATTATAATTTCCGGATTATTAAAATACCAATCGCCCGCTGCAAATGAATTAATAATAAAAATAACTCGCTTCCTAACATCCAATGCATCTGAACTATTTATAGCTCCGCTTAGATTTACATCGGCACTTTTTTGTTGCATAATATTAAACGGAATATATCCAACACTATATCTTCTAATCAATAAAGCATCAGTACTGTTAACTCCCTCCCACAATCTATTTGTAGTTGCCATAACTTCATACGTACCGTTAATCAAATTAGAAAAACTATAAAATCCTACTGTATTTGATATAGTCGAATCAATTACTAAACTATTTTGAACTAAATAAACTTTAATATTAGATAAAGGGCCGGATTGTGAATTCGAATATTTTATTATTCCGTTTATGGAGAATTTATAAATTGTTGAAAACGACCAGATTTGCGACCAAAGGCTAAAACCGGCAATGTTTTTTGCTTTTACTCGCCAATAATACTTTTTATTAAATTCTAAATTTTCAACAAATTTGTTGGTATCGATAATTGTGGAATCGGAAAACACTATTCCCGCTCCAAATGTTGAATCCGTAGCAATTTCAATATGATAATTGTTTGCATAAACGGAATTATGCCACTTTAAGTTTATTGAAATAGGATGATTAATTGAACCATTAGCCGGAGATATTAAATTTGGAATTGATGGGATACTTACTATTGTAGTAAATTTATAAACAACAGACCAATTACTTGTGCCCGTAGGATTAGTTGCATTCACTCTCCAATAATATGTTCTATTGTTATCCAAATTGTTTACGTCTATATAAGAAGCAGTTAAATTAGTTTGATTTAAGCTAATATTTTGGAAATTACTATCTAAAGCTATTTGTAAATTATATGTATATGCAGTAGGAACATCATTCCAATCAAGGACTAAGTTTACTGCTTGATTTTGAGAGTTATTCAAAGGTGTTATTAAAATTGGTTCATTTGGAGTGGGAGTTTGTGAAACAGAGCCATCGAAATAGTTTACTTGCAAGGGATTTCCTTCCAAGTCCGTTATCTCACAACTCCCGGTTAGAAATGATATATTACTATTACCTGAAATATATTTAAACTTAAGATCAACCATCTTACCATTTGGAATATTGGCTCCTTCAACCCCATCCCAAGCCAATATCACTTTATTGCCATTATTACCTGCAAGAGCACCGGGCATACTTTGGTGCCAATTTAATGCTCTTCCAAAAGATAATACATTATTATCATATTGAACTTTTACTGTTACGGCACCAATATTAACAAAATTCGCAGTATTTATAGATACCGTTACACTATCTCCGTTAAATGAAGTAGCATGTTCTGCTGATATATTAATATTTTGGGCACGAAGATTTAAGACTAAACTAAATAGACAAATTATAAATGTAAAATGTTTTTTCATAATTTCTTCTCGTTTTAATAATTAAAATTTATGGTAAGTAGCTTCCGTTTACATCTCCTAAAAGGCTCCCTTTTATATTTTGATTAACAATTGAATCGAAGATATTTACAATAAAACTCTCAAAAATCCAATTCCCTGCAGGAAATAAGTTTATTTGACCAACTATATATTTTCGAATAAATAAAGCATCTGTACTATTAATTATAGAACTACCATTTACATCTGCCGCAAGCTGTTGTATATTATCGAATTGCGTCAATCCGACAGTATATCTTCTTATCAACAATGCATCGGTAGATGTTATTCCGCTATTATTAACCGATAAATCATAATAAGCTGCTATTTTATAACTTCCGTTTATAAGATTATTAAATTCAAAAAAACCTTCCGTATTGGTTAATACACTCTTTATTAACTCTTCTCCACTAAACAAATTAACCGTTACACCGAATAATGGAGAACTTATTGAATTATGATATTGAACTTTGCCTAAAATCTTTCCTTTATTTAATATGCTTATTTGTCCAAATTGGATGGAAGAAAGTATATTTTGATTAGAAATATTCCCTATTAATCCATTTTCAATTACAATAGGATAAATTCCCGCACTTGTGTTAAGCTTTAGTTTCATAGTACATACAACACCACTATCACCGTTAAACAACGATTGACTTAATGAGTAAGCAATTATTCTTATTTTTTGTGCATTGATAAATGAGTAGGTTATGGCATGGCTTGCCGATGCTCTATTACTAAGTACCAAGCTATTTTGTATCAAGTTAACACCGTTTGGCAAAACTACATCTAACTGAAAAGCCGTGAATGCTTCGGTATTACTAATTTTTATTGGGAATACAATTGTATCATTAATTGTACCCGAAACATTTCCGCCAATCATTATATTGGGGGCAAATGCTTTTGCAGTAACATTTAAGGTTAGAGGATTAGCCAAATAGTCGTTATTTAATACTTTAATTTTAGTATTATACGTCCCTTTAACTGAACTATTAAATCCTAATTGTATATTTGTTGATTCATTAGGTAAAATAGTAACCGGAAAACTTGTATAAGAAAAAAACTTGTCGTTATCAATAGACATTGATTTTAGTTTTAACGTATCATTACCAAAGTTATAAATAGTAATGTTTACTTTTCCGGTATCTAAAATTGATACCGGACCAAAATCAATACTTCGGTTTACTATATATAGCGAGGGTGCTGCAATATGTAAAACCGAATTATATGTTGCAGACAATATGTTTATGCTATTAGAATCTGATATTATTGCATTTGCTATCTGTATAGGATAAAACCCGCCGTTTCCATTGATCAAAAAACTTAATTCTACAATATCACCGTCATTTCCATAAAAAGTACTATTATTATTAGAAAAAGAGATTACTTTAATCCTAAAAGGAGAAAGCTTTTGTACAAACAATTGATGATTTTTATTTCTAAATAGCTGTTCTGTACCTTCTATAAAATTTAATTCTTTTGGAATATTAAGTTCAAACTCAAATGCCGAAAAGGATTCCATGTTATTAATTGATAAACGCATTTTCGATACGTATCCCGATCTACCTTCAATATTTGCCGCATGAATTTCATTTACTGCATAAGCGTGTCCTGAAACACTAACAACTTTACTTCCACCGATTGAAGAGTTACTCGCAATGTTCAGTTTACCGTTTATGAACCCTTTTTTGATTGGATTAAACACAACTTGTTTTGTAATTTCTTGATTGGGTTGTAATTCAATGTAAGTTGAGTCAACAAATTTCACCTCATTCAAGTTAGAACTAAACTTTGTGATAATTAAAGGTGTGTTCCCTGCATTTGAAATATTTATATACCGCTCCTCTGTCGTTCCCAAAGGAATGCTATTAAATACCAATTGTTGTTGTGATATTTGAATTAACGGTGCATTTAATAAAAATGCTCCATGCCGATATTCCGTTAAAATATTATTATTCAAACTATCACTTATCAACGGGTTTTCTACAAATAGTGTATAATTACCCGGCATTTGTTTTACCTTACAACTAAAAGTTACAATTTTTCCATAATTCCCACTATAATTTTTACCTGTCGGTGAAAATGATATCAGCCTTAAAGTATTTTGATTTATTAAGTTATAACTCAATAAATGATCATTTTTCCTTATAGGAGACAAAACAATTGTATTATCAATTAATTGTAAAACATCCGGTAATTTTATATCCAGTTGAAATGCCGAAAATTGTTGCGAATTAGAAATATTAACTGAAAAATTTATAATTTCATTTGGAGCTGCACTCGTGGAATCCACAAAAAGGATATTTTGGGCAACCAAAGTCGGTACCCATATAACCATTAAAATAAAATAGCTTAATAATTTCATAATTTTCCCTTTTACTTAAGCTATTTAATTAACATCATCTTTTTTGCCAGAGTGAATTTCTGAGATTCAAATCTAAAAATATATACGCCGCTTGCAACAACACTACCATAATTATTCTTCCCGTCCCAAACAAGTTTATATTTACCGGGTTCAATGTCACCAAGTTCAAAAGTTTTAATTTTTTGCCCTAAAATGTTATATATAACTATTTTTCCGTTTGTTTTATTTGGGATACCATATTGTATAGTTGTGCTTAAATTAAAAGGATTCGGATAGTTTTGTTCCAAATAAAAATCACTTGGAATAGATGAAACACCGTTATCAATTATGTTTAAATTTATCTCTGCCCCTTTATTATCGGATAAAACAGCATTATTTAAGTTCAATGCATTAAAATTACCTTCAACCGAACCAATATAATATTTACCTGCTTCAAGTTGATTATTATTCATATTATATAAAAGAACAATTAACAAAGAATCGCCGATTGTAGAACTCATGTTCTCAAAATTATGAAAACTATTAAACTTAAACTTAGCATTAGATAATCCTTTTCCTTTTAATAACAATTGTATTCCCGCAACCGGATTCTCTGTTGTTAAATAAATATCATTACCTATTAATTCTAATTTTGCACTTCCGGAACTATTTTTCGCTAAATAATCGGGTAAACTTGTTCCGTGTAAAATCAGATTAACATTTCCAACCACATCAAGTACGTTTATAACACTATCCCGTACAATATCAGCAGCATCAAAAATGAACGGTTGAGGATTTTGTCCAAGTATATAAGAAACCGTTGTTAAAACATCCAACACATTTACGCTTAAATCCCCGTTTCCGTCTCCTATTGAGGCAGTATAAGGAATTGAGCTTACAACTTTTGAAGAATCCGATTCGCTAAAATTCGTTCGAACAACTCTATAGTAATAATAATATTTTTTATTTGGTATTACGTCAAAATCAGTAAATAATGTATCTGTCAATAACGAATTGTTTATCAT
>CALGLM010000370.1 GCA_937930275.1 uncultured Ignavibacteria bacterium | reverse complement strand
ACTCTATTCCAAGGTAAAAAAGGTAATTTAGCACCGTGCGTTTCAAAAATCCACCACTTATTTGGAACACTAATTACTGCCTTACCTCCTTTTTTTATCATTTTATACAAATTAATAACACTTTTATCATCCTTAAAATGTTCGATAACTTCAAAGCATATTAATCTATCATATTTTTCATAAGTGAATGAATCTTTTTCAATATCATTCACAAAAAAGCTGCAATTAGTAACATTTAAAGTTCTTGCATTTTTTTCAAACTCTTTTTTGTTGTTTTCAAATATGTCAAAACAATCAATAAAATTAAAATTATTAGCCAACCTTATTGCGGTTGCTCCGTTACCGCACCCTATTTCCGCACAATTTAGTTTAGTATCATAAAAATTTTCTATTGAATTAATTATATTTATCCTTCGGGTAATAATTTTATCATTAAAATTTGCAGGCAGCCCCAGATATATATCTTCCGAAAATCTATTTTTATCAACAAATCCCATAATTATTTTAATTAATTAACGAATATGCAAAGATAAAAAAATTATTGATAGTAATAACTTATTTTATTTATGTTTTTATATAATAGAAAAAACCCTCGTCACTTTAATTGGTTAACGAGGGTTTTATTGAATAAAATTATACTAATCTAATTAAAATACAAATGTTACGCCGACTTTAAATGTTTCATACGTTAAAGGAGTTTCACTATTAAACGGATAATTCATTTTATCTTTTTGTAACATATAAAACCCGTATGCTATACCGTTTTTAAGTAAAAAATTAATTACCGGTGCTGCTTCCGGTGAAGCATCTAAAACTTCTTCAACAAATGCATCGGCAACGCCTACACCAATAACCTCTATAGCTAAACTTCCAAAATGTTTCCAGGTCATAAATCTTGGGAATACTACATTTGCTTGGTAGCTTGCATCTAAAAAGATTGTTTTATTAAATCCTATCGATAAGCCTCCTTCAACTCTTTGACCAAAACGAAATGATTTATTGTATCTTTCTAAAACTTTATTATCAAGCTGTTGGGTTAAACCTAACGAAGTATCAGGTAAATCCTTCATATTTAGTTTGTTCCAAGTAAAAGCACCGCCGAAATACGGGGTAATATTTACCACACCCATTTCATAGCCGTAGCCTTCTTTCATTCCAAATCCAAAATTAATCATTTCCGAACCTAATCCTTCGGCATTTTTATCTTTAAGGTCTAATGAATTTACACCGAAAAACAGGTATTCGTCTTTCATTTCCGTAATCCCTTCATTTTCCAAATTATCTAAATACCTTCTTCCAAGCTTAATTTCGGCATTTCCTACTTTTGCAAAATCATCATAAAACGATTTATGATTATATTCGGTTAAACCATAATTTAATTCCATAAAGGGGCGTGTATCTTCATCAAATTCAACGTTTACTCTAAATTTCTTTTTATCAGATTTTTTATGAAATTTTTGAGCAAAAACATCCGAAAAAGTTACAGAAGATAAAATTAATAAAATTAATACAACTTTGATTTTCATATCATCTCCAAATTTTTATTTTTCTAATTATTAAGACGAGGGAATAATAAAAATGTTACAAAGATGTGATATAAAGAAACTACTTTTTTTTAATAATGTGACGTAAAACACAACTATCCTTTGCCCAATAGTCTTAACTTATTCTACAACTATACCCGATTTGTGCTCTAATGTTTTAATTAATGTTTCCATCAACACATCATTCTGAACCGGTTTGGTCAAAAAGATATCAACACCGGCATTGTAAGCATTATCTTTATCGCGTTGAAATGCATGTGCCGAAAGACCAACAATAGGAAGATTTTTATACTCATCCATTTCGCGTAATTCACGGGTAAGCTGTAAACCGTCTTTTTTACCTCGTAACGAAATATCCATCAATATAATATCAAACTTATCGTTGTTCAATTTCTCATAAAATGTTTCAGATGAATCGCATATCTGTAAAGCAAACTTCCTTTTTAAGAATATTTGAAGAAATTTTTGATTTTCAAAATCGTCTTCAACTATTAATAATTTAGGTTTTGTCTTTTCTTCTTCGGCCATTGTGTTAACCTGTAAATTTTATCCGTAAACTATAATTACAAAAATAACTAATTTTTAAATAAAAAAAAATTATCTAAATCTATTATCGAAATATAACCTAAAATATTTAATTTTTTATTATTTTTATTCATCAATTATTTAAATATAGTAAATAAATGGAAAAACAAAAATTCTTTTTTATACTTGCGGCAATTATTTTTCTTTCGGGTTGTTATTGTAAAACTTGCTTAAAAAATTCATATGACTTTGAATTTTCGGAAGAGGCTAAAAACCGTGCCGCAAACTATATCATTAACAAAACCGGAAAAACGTTTTTTGATAATTACATTTTTCCCGATTATATTAATTCAAAACAAATAGGTGAAAACTTCGAGCTACATTATATTTTAACAATACCGGAAAAAGATTATATAAAAGAACCGATTATATTTACTACCGATATCAATGGTAATGTAATTGAAAAATATGAAATTTCCGGAATTCCCGATTGTAAGGATAATCCCGAAGACGGCACGTTTAATATAACCGAAAACGAAGCGGAAGATATTGCAACAAAAGCAGGTATGAGTAAAGGTATAAAAGATTGGAAAATTGACTTTATGTGGTCATCAGAGTATGCAAAATATGTTTGGTACGTACTATGCGTAAAAAGTGAAATGCATTATGAAGATAATTACAAAGCAAGCGGAGAAGAAATGATAATTAACCCTTATGACGGTAAAATAATTTCACACAGAAATTGGGATATAAAATAGGAGATAAAAATGAAATATAGAAAACTTGGAAAAAGTGACCTTGTGGTTTCGGAAATTAGCTTAGGATGCTGGACTTTAGGCGGCAGAAACTGGTCTGAAGGAAAAGCTAACGGTTGGGCTGATGTTGATGAAAAAGATGTTACGGAAGCCGTTTATTATGCTTTAGATAACGGTGTTACTCACTTTGATAATGCTGATGTTTACGGTAACGGGAAAGCTGAACGTTTGCTTGCTAAAATTTTAGGAAACAGAACCAAAGACGTTACAATAGCTACTAAAGTAGGTTGGTTTAGCGGAACGGCTATACATGCATACGACCCGTTGAATATTAGACACCAATGCGAACAATCATTAAAAAACCTTAATAGAGATGTTATAGATTTATACTATTTTCATCACGGTAATTTTGGCGAAAATGATTATTATTTAGATGATGCCATAGAAGAAATTTATAAACTTAAAGAAGAAGGTAAAATTAGATACATTGGTCAATCGGCTTATAGTAATAACGATTTTTTAAAACTTATACCAAAAGTAAAACCTGTTGTTATACAAAGCTCCGCCAATGCAATTGATGATCATTACATTGCTGAAGGCACACCGGTAAGACAAATTTTAGAAGAAGAACAGATTTCTTTCATAGCTTTTGGTCCAATTGCTCAGGGTATATTATTGGGCAAATACAATAAAAATAATCCTCCTGTTTTTGATGAAGGAGACCACCGAAAAAACGCAGAAAGATTTTCCGTTGATTATTTAACTAAAATTGAACCTAAAATTGAAGCCTTAAAAAATAAATTCGGCAATGATACTAAAGATTTGGCACGTGCTGCTTTACAATACCTTTTGCATTATAATGTTGTTGGGGCTGTAATTCCGGGATTTAGAAATTTACGGCAGGTAATTACAAATTTAAGCGCTCAAGATAAACCTTTAACTGACGAAGAGTTTAACTTTATAAAAAATTTGTTTAAAAGTTAAAATATAAATTTTGGGGTTGTATTAAATAAATCTTTTTTCTAAAGGCATAATTTACGTAACTAACTTTACCCTCTACTACTTTTATGCCCATAAATTTAGATTACAAAATACTTATAGAACACAAAAAATAATAGTTTATAGTAAAATAAAAACGTCTTAAATTAATAATTACTACAATTATAATTCCCCCTACCTGCAATTTAGGAAGGGGGATAAAGATGTTATTTTTATAAATTAACAATGTCTTTTGATACAGGTAAGGAGTTAATGGATATTACCCGTTTTTCTATATACAAATTAATTTAATTAAGATTTTTGGAGTCTTTATATTTTATCTGTTGGATAGGTATAACCTCTATATGAAAGGTTACGTGTAAAGGCGTTTAAGTGATTAATACTTCCTTTACGCAAGTTATTATACACAAATGTAATATCGGCATTATCAATATTTTGCAAACCTTTGTCTAAATCTGCAATATCAACTTGTTCAATTAATACACCAACCTTTAACGCTTCAATATCAGAAACAGAACCTTGTTGAATTAATGTATTGTATAAATCTTGCAATTCGGAGTTAGAAAATACACCCACTGCATCGTTTACAACCGGATCCGGTATTGAATATTTGCCTAATAAATATTTTACTGCATTTGTATGCGCTTGTTCGCTTTTGGAAATATTGTTAAATATAGGCATATTATATTTTTCATAAAACACCTTGTAAACATCGCGTGCCAATTTTTCTTCTTCTCTCATAAATATTAAACTTTCTTTTTCCGTTTCGCTTAAATCTTCATAGGCAAGTTTATAAAGAGCATCTTCCGATATTACTTCTTGATAAG